>DAIPYV010000248.1:0-4069 GCA_036782555.1 Saprospiraceae bacterium | reverse complement strand
ATTATTTTTTCAACTCAGCATAATACTTATAAAAGTGAGGAATGGTTTCAATACCCTTATAGTAATTGAATAAACCATAGTGCTCATTGGGTGAGTGGATATCATCTGTGTCTAATCCGAAACCCATCAAGACAGTTTTAACATTCAATACTTTTTCAAATAAAGCTACTATAGGAATACTACCTCCACCGCGTACTGGTATAGGGTCTTTACCATAAGCGTCTTTCATCGCCATAGCAGCTGCCTTGTATTCTGGTGTGTCTGTGGGCGTGACCGCGGCTTCTCCTCCATGGTGAGGTGTCACTTTGACAGTTACACTTGGAGGTGCTATGGATGTGAAATAATCCGAAAACAGTTGAGTGATCTTATCGCTACTTTGATTAGGTACAAGTCTCATGCTGATTTTTGCATAAGCTTTAGATGGTAATACTGTCTTGGCGCCTTCTCCTATGTAGCCGCCCCACATACCATTGACTTCTAATGTAGGTCTGATAGAAGTCTGTTCATTGATGGTGTATCCCCTTTCGCCCAAAGTGTCTTTTACTTTCAGGTCTTTCATGTACGCTGCTCTATTAAATGGTGCTTTGTCCATTTCTGCTCTTTCGGCCAAGGATACTTCCACAACGTCATCATAAAACCCGGGAATGACGATATGCTTACTTTCATCTTTTAAAGATGCTATCATTTCGCACAATACTTGTACTGGGTTGGCTACAGCGCCCCCATAAACGCCTGAGTGTAGGTCTTTGCAAGGACCCGTCACTTCTACTTCGACATAACTCAATCCTCTCAATCCTACAGTGATAGACGGGATATCATTAGCTATGACAGACGTATCAGATATTAGAATGACATCACACGCCAATTTTTCTTTGTTAGCTTCGCAAAAGTCACCTAAGTTGGACGAACCCACTTCTTCTTCCCCTTCTATCATAAACTTTACATTACAAGGCAAAGCATTATTAGCAATCATGGCTTCAAAAGCTTTAACATGCATGAACATTTGACCTTTGTCATCACATGAACCACGTGCAAAAATCGCCCCATCTGGGTGTAGCTCTGTTTTTTTAATGACGGGCTCAAATGGTGGACTATCCCACAACTCTAAAGGATCAGCTGGCTGTACATCGTAATGACCATAAACCAAAACTGTTGGTAAGGCACTATCTATTATGTGCTCCCCATAGACGATAGGATGTCCTGGTGTAGGTACTATTTCTACATGTTGGCAGCCCGCTTTGGTCAGACTAGCAGCCACAGCATCCGCTGTTTTGGCCACATCCGCCTTATAAGCTGGATCTGCACTCACAGAGGGGATGCGGAGCAAATCTAAAAGTTCTTCTAAAAATCTATCTTTGTTGTTCTGGATATAAGACTGTACTGAATTCATAAATATTTTAAATATGGTTAGGAAAAATTTTACTTTTTATAGATTTTGCCCATATGGTACAATGCAAAACAATATCTATCTGTGGCCTCCTCAATAATTTTTGATGTTGGTTTTCCGGCGCCATGTCCTGCACTTTTATCTATGCGTATTAAAACGGGATTAGGGCCAGAATGTTTACTTTGGAGCTCGGCAATAAACTTATAAGAATGTGCTGGCACTACCCTATCATCATGATCCGCTGTGGTCACCATAGTGGCAGGGTATCTCACACCTTCCCTCACATTATGTACAGGCGAATAGCCCAAAAGATACTTAAACATTTCTTCATTCATCTCAGATGTGCCATAATCGTAGGCCCACCCTGCACCAGCTGTAAAAGTATGATAACGCAACATGTCCATTACGCCCACTGAGGGTAAAGCCACTTGAAATAAATCGGGCCTTTGAGTCATACAAGCACCGACTAAAAGGCCTCCATTGGAGCCACCAGAAATGCCCAAGGTTTTAGGAGATGTATAATTATTGGCAATGAGGTATTCAGCAGCAGCAATAAAATCATCAAATACATTTTGTTTTTCTAATTGTGTACCGGCTTTGTGCCATTTTTTACCATACTCACCACCGCCTCGGATATTAGGTACGGCAAAGACACCTCCAGCTTCCATCCATACTAGATTAGTAAGACTAAAAGTCGGTGTCAAACTGATGTTGAAGCCGCCATAACCATAGAGCATCGTTGGATTTTGACCATTTAATATTAGACCTTTTTTGTATGATATCATCATGGGAACTTTTGTGCCATCTTTTGAAGTATAAAATACTTGTTGGGATTCATAGTCTTCAGGATTGAATTTAACTTGTGGTCTTATGTAAAGTTCAGAAATACCTGTCTCTGCCGTATATTTATAAATACTTCCAGGCGTGGTATAGTTGGTAAAACTATAATACATTTCTTTTTCCTTTCTTTTAGCACCGCTTATTCCTGCACTACCTAGTCCCGGCAAATCAAGATCTCTGACAAAATTCCCATCATAATCATACTGTTTGACCATAGACAAAGCATCTTTCATATAACTTGCAAAAATAAAACCACAGCCTGTAGATACATTGAGGACATGCTCAGATTCGGGTATAAAATCTTTCCACTCAGTAGGGTTATTGGCATCTGTGACTATCATTTTTTTATTAGGTGCATTCTTATTGGTTAGCATATAGAGTTTTGAACCTATATTATCCACCACATAAGTGTCCGAATCATAATTGTCTTGTATCGTGACCCATTTCATTTCGGGATTACTCAAATCTATCATGTATAATTCATTCCCTGATGTAGCATTGGCCGCTGTGATAAAGAGATATTTATTATCATCGCTGACACTACCTCCTACATATCTTCGCTTGATATCCTGACCAAAAATGACCTTATCCTGCGACTGTTTTGTACCCAATTTATGGTAGAATAATTTATGTTGATCTGTTTTGGCGGACAATTCACTACCTTTGGGCTTTTCATATGACGAATAAAAAAGGCCTTCATTGCCTTTCCATGACAAACTAGTAAATTTCAGATCTATTAAGGTATCTCCTACTTGCTTTCTAGTTTTAGTATCTATTATCATGGCTTTGCGCCAATCGCTACCACCCTCGGATATTTGATATGCCGCTAGAGAGCCATCATCTGTAAAGCTGATACCAGCCAGTGATGTCGTGCCCGCCTTTGAAAAAGTATTGGGGTCTAAAAATATCTCCGAGGCACCTCCTTCCTTTTGTCTCCAAAGGACATACTGATTTTGCAGTCCGTCATTTTTGTAATAATAAGTGTAATCACCTCTTTTAAACGGTGCGCTTACTTTTTCGTAATTCCAAAGTTCTTGTAATCTATCTTTAAAATCATTGCGAAAGGGAATATTATCCAAATGATCAAAAGTAACGGCATTTTGGGCATCTACCCACATTTCAGTTTCTTTTGACAAATCATCTTCCAGCCAACGGTATGGATCAGCTATAGAAGTACCAAAATATGCATCTACCACACTTCCCTTTTGTGTCACAGGATAATTTGACATACTGTTTGATTTTTGTACGATATTTTTTGATTTACTACACGCCAATCCGAAGATGAGCACCCATAAACCCATTTTTAATGAATGAAACATATACTTATTTTTTTTTGAAATTAGGATGTAAAGGTAAGGATATTTTGAAAATAATAAAACTCCATTTAAAATTTAATAAAAAATATGTATGCGTTACATAGAGGATTGAGAAGCATGGCGTGACCAACTTTCGGGTCTCTTATTGGGTTCCTTAACTTGTGGTTTCGTTGTATGTGGTTTCGGCTCCACTAAGTTGCGCTCAACTTTTAATCAAGCTCCGCTGGGCACCATCGGCATCGTCTCATGTGGTTTCACTTCGACTAACGCTTACTTCGGCTATCGCTCAGCACGGCGCAGTATGGCGCGGCTCCATTGCATTGCGCTCAACTTTTAATCCAGCTCTGCTGGGCACCAATGATCATTAACTCTCCTCTGTTAACTATTAACTATTAACTTCTAATTTCTAATTTTATCAATCTGCAACCTACCTTCACTACTTTTCGGTAGGCAGGTCCAAAAATCAAAATCCTGCAATCAGCATTCTGCAATCAATTCCTCACCACCTTCCCACTCCCTATTTCCA
>DAIPYV010000247.1:0-4076 GCA_036782555.1 Saprospiraceae bacterium | reverse complement strand
TTTTACGGAATTATAAAAAATATTGCTAAAAACTTGATTTATTAAACCTAATTGTTTAGATTTGTCCATAATAATTAACTAAAACGGTATCCAATCCATAACTTTAATTAAAGAATAAAGATGAAAAGTATTATTTATGGAAGCTTGATTATATTGTGTTTTATAAGTAGAGTGACGGCACAAACGGAAATTCAATGGGAAGCCTATATTTACATGGAAGATGCCAAAGGCAATAAGGATAGTATCAGTATGGCTAGTGTTTTAGGGCTCGGACCAGAATATCACCATCCTGAATAGGGGGAAACAGAATGGCCTATGGTCTTGGATAGTGTGTTAGATATAAGAACAGTGATACAAAAGTCTGCAAGAGCAGGCTTAATAGAATTCGAAGAATATAAACTCTCAAAAAGAAGAGTTTTTAATACAACCGAAATGACTTATAGTGATACATTGTGTAATATTCCTAATGGTGCTGTTAATATTGGTATTTACAGTAAGTATCAACCTATTAAATTATATTGGAAATCTTCTGAATGGGATAACAAATGTCAGCAAGGAAATTTTATGACAGCTGATGCAGCTTTTGTACGTTATCTCGCGGATGATTTTGTAAATGATTCCTTGTTGTATGGGTGCATGAGTCAAATAGATCATATGTATTGGAACTTTCCTCTTTCGGAACGTTTGAATGCTTATGAAGTAAAAAATTTACATTTTTTAAAAGAGCTACCTACTACAGATAATCGTCTCGATACCATGTGGTTAGCCACATTGTTTTTTAAAACTTGTAGTTCTTGTAATTGTATATCAAGCACCGATGATCTAAACTTAAGAAACATACAATTATATCCCAACCCAGCAATGGAAATCATTACTTTAAAAGCGGAACTACCAGTACGAAGTATTAAAATTTATATTTTAGACGGCACAGTTGAGCTTGTAGAGCAAAATACATTAGGCCAAGATGAAATAGATATTTCTTCGATAAGTTCAGGAATGAAGATAATGGAAATAAATTTTCAAAATAACCAAAAGGCCTATAAAAAGTGGGTAAAATTGTAGTAAACTAAATTTACGATATCAATTATAGTACAAGCCTGCCACTAGCACAAGGGATAAAGTTTGATTTTTAGGAATTAAGTTCATAATATTTGAAGAGCCAAGATTTAAAAAGTTTTGGCTCTTTTTTTATTTGAGAAAGAAAAGGAACTTTGGTTTAGATTCTACTAAATATCACTATTTATTACTACATCTTTTTGAAAGCCATAAATACATTTTTAGGGTTTAATTTAGCTTCTCAAGCTATATTCAATAGCTCATTTATTTGACTTCTCCGGATATTTAGATACTAAATTAATACAATAAACATAATATCTGGTCTTTAGGCACATGGCCAATGTAATTTGTTATCAAAATTGTTTTACTAAGAAAAGGAAAATTACCTATACTTCTGTTAACCTAAACTTAATCTAGGCTTAACATAGACGTAATATAGGTCAGCTACCTTTGCGACGAAAATGTTAGTATGAGAATTTTAGTTTTTATTTTAGTTATATTTTTTATATATTGTCAAGTTGGTTTTTCTCAAACAGGCTCTGTTGAGGGAATAGTCATTGACGCGGATAGCAAAGAGACTATAATAGGAGGTTTTATTACTGTCGATGGTAGCGGTGAAGGGACATCTACGGATATTGATGGTTTTTTTGTGTTAAGATTATCTCCTGGTACTTATTCCATTAATGTGTCAAGCCTTGGTTATGAAACTTTAAAAATAGAAAGCGTTGAGGTTGTCGCTGGAAAGAAAACAGAGTTGAATGTAGCGATAAAAACTGGGTCGTTATTATTAGATGAGGTAGTGGTGACGACAGCCAAAAAAACAAATACAGAGTCGGCTGTATTGTTGGAAGTGAAACAATCCAAGCAAGTAGTCAGTGCCATATCAAGTCAGCAGATTCAAAAGTCTCAGGATAGTAATGCTGCACAAGTCATGCAGAGAATACCAGGGGTGACCATAGTTGAAAACAGGTTTGTAATGGTAAGAGGTCTTGCTGAGAGATATAACAATGTATTGGTCAATAATGTAGTGGCACCAAGTACAGAGGTAGATAAACGTACATTTTCTTTTGATTTGATATCGAGTAGTTCATTAGATAGGATGTTAATTTTTAAATCAGGATCAGCGGATATGCCGAGTGATTTTTCGGGAGCTATAATCAAGATATATACGGTAGAGGATGTAGATAAAAACTACTTCAAAGTTAATTTGGGTGTCGGTTACAGACAGAATACAACGTTTTCAAAGTACTTTCAAAGTAATGGTTCTCCTACGGATTTTTTAGGTTATGACAATGGATTTAGAAAACTTCCTTCAACGTTTCCATCATCTAATGCTTTGCAAAATAGTAATAGAAACGCACAATTAAGAAGGGACGCAGCTGTAAGTTTGCCCAATAATTTTTTACCCAAGGAGTCAATGGCGACACCTGATTATTCTCTAGGATTAGGTTTTGGTAGAGTGATGGAGTTTTCTAATGGGAGTAAACTCACTACAATAAACAATGTCAATTATTCGACAAGCTTTACACATTTCAATAGAGATTTTTATAGATATCTAGAATGGGAGGATAGAACACAACCTGTTTTAAGAAGATTTGAATATTTAGATGATAACTATGAAAAAGAAAATAAAATTTTTATTTTATCCAATTGGATTTATAAAATAGATGGTAAAAACAAGATTAGATTTAAAAATCTTTTCAATCAAATAGGTGAAAACGAGACGATTATTAGACGAGGAACGGATTATATACAGCGTGTGGGAGAGGAGTTACAAAATTATTTGCTTGGATATAGATCTAGAACGATATATACTGGACAGCTTGAAGGAGATCATGGACTCAGTGAAAAAACGAATATTAACTGGGTGATTGGAGGTAGTTTTTTGAACGAAGATGAGCCTGACTTGAGAAGATTTAGGACTTTTAGATTATTTGGCCAAGGAGATATACCCTACACAGTCCAACTACCGCCGAGTTCAAACTTATTTGAGACAGGAAGATATTATGGTAATCTTTTTGAATATGGGGTAAATAATGGATTTAACCTTACTTACAAATTGAAAGGGGAAGATAAGTCTGGTATAGTTTTAAAAGGAGGCTATTATGTGGATTACCGACAGCGAGAATTTAGTTCAAGATATATATCTTATTTATATCCTGGGTTTTTTAATGGACAAATAGGTCAGGAATTAATAAATTTACCTTTGGACCGCGTGTTTGCACCAGAAAACATTAAAACTTTGGATGGTTTTGTTATAGAAGAAGGTACAAGACCCATAGACTCTTATGATGCTTCTAATATGCTTTTTGCTGGGTACTCACAGGCAGAGATACCTTTTGGGGATTTGAATACCACTGTGGGCTTGAGATTAGAGCACAATACCCAAATTTTAAATTCGCGTAATGACTTTGAAATTATTACGGTTGATAAACCCATACTTAGCGCACTACCTTTTGTCAATATCGGATATAAAATAACGGATAAATCGCAAGTAAGAGTGGGATATGGTAGGACTATTAATAGACCAGAGTTTAGAGAATTGGCGCCATTTTTATTTTATGACTATAACTTAGAGGCGGGTAGAATAGGAAACCCCACACTAAAAAACGCAATTATTGATAATATAGATTTAAGATATGAGTTTTATCCTAGAAACGGAGAGGTTATTTCCATAGCGGGATTTTATAAATATTTTAACGATCCTATAGAGAACAAAACTATCATCACCACAGAGCAGCCACAGTTTACATTTATCAATGCCAATTTTGCACGTAATTTTGGTACTGAGGTAGAGTTTAGAAAATCCATGAAAGGTGTTACCAACAGTAATTTTATTGATAATTTTTCTTTTAATATTAACGCTTCACTAATTTTTTCAGAGGTGGATTTGGGTGATATTCCTTTGGCTCAAGCTAGAACTAGAGCTCTTCAGGGACAGTCTCCTTATATAGTTAATGCAGCAGTTTATTACTCTTCAGAAAAGAACACAGATATCAATGTGATTTACAATGTTTTTG
>DAIPYV010000246.1:0-4089 GCA_036782555.1 Saprospiraceae bacterium | reverse complement strand
TGATTTACATCAAAGAATACTTGCGCACCCTCAGACCGTCCTATCCAATTACGTTGCATAGCTTTAAGGGATTCTGTCCACTCAAGCACATCTAAATCATTAAGCAATCTTTCGGCATACGCTGTGATGCGAAGTGACCACTGCATCATAGGGCGCTTCTCTACAGGATGACCACCACGCTCAGAATAGCCATCTTTGACCTCATCATTAGCTAGTACAGTACCTAAAGCTTCACACCAATTGACAAAACCTACTTTTCTGTACGCCAGACGATAGTTCATTAAAGTATCATCCTTTTCTTTGGCAGACATCTTAATCCAATCCGCCGCAGAAAAGATATTTTCATTTGAATTGGCTGCCGTGACTTGTGCATTACCTGATTCAGTAAAAATATTTATCAGTTTATTAATCGGTTGTGCTTTATTAAGCTGTGTGTCATAGTAGTGATCAAACAACTGAAGAAATATCCATTGTGTCCATTTATAATAGTTGGGATCAGATGTTTTGACCTCTCTACTCCAATCATAACAAAACCCGATATTATCCAACTGTTCCCGATATCTTTTGATATTTTGATCCGTAGAGACCGCTGGGTGTATCCCCGTCTGAATAGCATATTGCTCTGCAGGTAATCCAAATGCATCATATCCCATAGGATGAAGTACGTTATATCCACTGAGTCTTTTATATCTCGAAAAGATATCAGAAGCTATATATCCTAGAGGATGCCCTACGTGCAGCCCTGCGCCCGAAGGGTAAGGAAACATATCCAAAACATAAAATTTGGGTATTGAGGTATCATTCTCTACTTTATATAAATTTTGTTCAAACCACTTTTGGCGCCATTTTGGCTCAATATTCTCCGGATGATAATGCATATTTAAAATATAATTTGGTATGATAAAAATTCAATTTGAGGCGCAAAAATAGGTAATTATTCCCTGCTCCTAGCATTTAAATATAAAATATTGTTAAATTAGGTTTTTGTAAATTCAAAAAGGCTATATTTGTCGTTATTAAAATCTATGTTGAGAATATAATTATCTAAAGTTAATCCTTCCATTTACATAATGAGTATTAAAACCATATTGAAACTAAACCTAACCGTATTGCTGTCTATAATGTCTTATTACATAGCTTATAATCAAGACAACTGGATAAAATTTAGTCCAAAAGGACAGGATTTTGAAGTATGGGTGCCAGGTGAGATGCGAGATGGTCAAAAAAAACTTTTAACCGATGTAGGCGATATGTACCCTACGACGTGGATTTACACCAATGAAAAAGACAAAGACCCCAATTTTCTTTACATGGTTTCTATTATTGACTATCCAGAATTAACTTTTGACCTATCAGACCAGGATTTTATACATGAGTTTTTTGACGAAACTTTGGACCAACACCTCACTGATATAAAAGGAGAGTTGGTCTATGCAGCTGATATGCCATTGAGTATGTATCCAGGGAGAGTCTTTAGAGCGACATGGCGAAATGGAGATTTTGTTGTCCGAGGACGAATAGTATTGGTAAAGGACAGATTTTATATGCTCCAAGTATATACAGAAAAGTCATTTAGCCTCAATAATGAAGCCAATAAGTTTTTGGAATCCCTCAAAGTAAAGGGATAAATAAATAACAAAAATAAACACTTTACAATTGATTGTCCATTGTCTTTTATTGGTCAACAATTTTATCTACCTTTGCGGAGACTTTAATTAAATATGAACATCACAAATATAAAAAACATATTTCAAAAGGAATTATCCATTGACTTTAGACAAAAATACGCTGTCGGAGGCATTTTTTTATTTGCAGCCACAGTCGTTTATTTAATATTTAAAGCGTACAATGTCATCAATCCCAGGGAGTGGACAATTCTCATATGGATTATAATGTTGTTTGTAGGTCTGAGCGCCATTGTAAAGAGTTTTCTGCAGGAGAAAAAAGAAACCTATTTGTACTATTATACTTTATTTGATCCCACCGAATTGTTGATAGCTAAATTGCTTTACAATTTTATTTTTTTACTAAAGCTACTTATTATCATTATTGGGCTTCTTTACTTTTTTTCTGGCTACCCTGTTAGAGACAATCAATTATTTTTTTCAGGTGCTTTGTTAGGACTTTTGGGTATGTCTATCATTTACACATTTGTATCTATCATTTCCTCATCTGATGCCAGCAATTCTACACTTATGTCCATTTTAGCTTTACCATTGGTGCTGCCGATACTACTACTTTTATTAAAAATATCAGCTGTAAGCGCTGGTTTAATGGCCGATACCAGTGTGTGGGAAGATGTAGGCTTGCTTTTAGGTATAGACAGTATTCTTTTAGGAGCCGTTTTAATGCTTTTCCCAGGACTGTGGAGAAATTAAAAAAAAATTATATAATCATTATCTTATTCATATTAAAGTATTACTTTTGTCGTTTATTTCAATAAAAACCTATGAGAGGTAAATGGTGGAAATTTTTAGGAGCTGCTATCTTATTGTATGTCATTACAGTAGGCATGTTGACGCCACTAAACCCAGGAATCACTTCTACATCACCAAGTACTTCTGAGACGGGCAAAACAGTAGAAATAAAAATAGTGGGTTATAATACACACTTCCAGACAGCCGATGATCATAGAGCTTGGTTAAAGTTGGACTCTGCCCATACTATATCGGCGAGAGAATTTGTAAGCCATTCTGAAAATCATGCCTCATTGTTTTTTGACCTGCCTGATGCTTTCCCCGAAAACGAAAAAATAAAAGCGCTCAATCTCATCATAGACAATGAAATAGACGGCGCTTTCGTGCAGCCTAATGCTATATTTGTTACAGTTAAAGATTCATCATTAACTGATTTTTCAGGTTGGCAACAAGATATTGCGCAGGGATTTAATAGTGTTCAAGGATTTAGATTTCCCTATAGGAATATCCTCAATGAAACCATCAGAAACACTTTTTTTCATGTGGCTATATGGTTTTCCATGTTTTTATTGTTAATCATAGGCTTGTATCACGCCATCATGTATCTAAAGACGAATGAAATCGATCACGATATACAATCGAGTTCATTCAATAAAATTGCCATCATGTATGGTATTATGGGACTTATAACGGGATCTGTGTGGGCAAAGTTTACATGGAACGCTTTTTGGACTACAGATGTAAAACTCAATATGACAGCTGTAGCGATGTTGATTTATCTAGCCTACATTGTGTTGAGAGGAAATGGTCAAGACACCGATAGAAGAGCCAAAATTTCGGCGTCTTATAGTATTTTTGCTTTTTTAGCCTTGATACCTTTAGTCTTTGTCATACCTAGAATGACAGATAGTTTACACCCTGGCAATGGAGGTAATCCAGCTTTAGGAGGTGAGGATTTAGATAATACTCTAAGAATGGTGTTTTACCCAGCTATCTTCGGATTGACCCTGTTAGGAATATGGATTTCATCTCTATTCATAAGATATGAAAGACTAAAAGATAAAATATTGACACAGCAATAAATATTAAAAAAATGAAACTCTATTTTCATAAAATAAAAAAATATATCTTACTGATCATGATTCTCATCATGCACCAAACAGTAAACGCTCAAAGCCAAAGTGTTGATTTTTTGCGCAGTACTGGTAAAATATATTCAGTCGTTCTTGTAATTTTAATTATTTTCATTGGTATTATCATATTTTTATACCGATTAGACAACAAGCTAACCAAATTAGAAAATCATATTAAAAATGGGCATTAAACAATTAAGATTTTTTGAAAGTGTGCAGGCCAACTTTGATAAAGCGGCTGCACTTACGGATATACATCCTGGACTTTTACAGCAAATAAAAGTTTGTAACGCAGTATATCAAATGAATTTCCCTGTGAAAATCGGTGATACCTACCAGGTTATCGAAGCCTACAGAGTACAACATTCACATCATAGACTACCTACTAAAGGAGGTATAAGATTTAGTCATCATGTGGATCAAGATGAAGTGATGGCATTAGCTGCGCTGATGACATATAAGTGTGCCATAGTAAACGTACCTTTTGGCGGTGCAAAAGGAGGTGTCAAAGTCAGTCCAAGAGCATATAGTGCTGAAGA
>DAIPYV010000245.1:0-4115 GCA_036782555.1 Saprospiraceae bacterium | reverse complement strand
ATCAAAAACACGTATTTCAGTCTCCTCCCCAAAGGTATTCACTTGGGTCATCATTGATTTTGGGACAAGTAGAGGGTATAGCATTAAATTCCGATAAAGATTTTTGTATCAGTGCCGAAAGATTTGGATATGAACAAGAAAAAGTAATGGAAAACATCACTTGCTTTCAATTGGAATAGAAATAGACACGCTTTTCAAAATGGTTAAAATTCAAAGCACCCTGGGTCTGGAGGATTTTTTCTTGACTTTTCAATGATATCTCTTTGTACATCATTAAGAAACAATCCTTTTCCTAAGGCTACAGACATAGTGTCAAGTCGATAATCGTTTTTTTGCCTATCTAAAAATAGTCTATCGTTATTTTTTATATTCAAGCAGTTATCACAATTCGTAAAGAAATTAGGGAAATTGTCAGGTTTTAACAAATCTTCAACCTTCACAATGCAGTGACTTAAGCTGTAAATGAAGTTTTCGGGTGGACCTAAATTGACCAAAGCGATTTCATCTTTGTCTGTTCCTGCTATAATGCAATTTCTAAAACTGGCGTTGAGAGGTTTGAATCGTCTTTCAAAACAAAATGGAGCGTCATCGCATTGGACATCATCCATATAGACACCTTCTCTCCTTGCTGAGTAACTTGCAATAGTACAAAAATCAAAACTGTATTGGCCACCATAAGACATTTGTATTCCATAAGAGCCATTACCATAAAATAAACTATTAGTGGCTTTTATCTGGGCATATCGAGCTAATATAGCCGCAGAACCTGTATTGCTTATTTCACATGAGGACAATTCTAGCTGTGCCAATGAATCCGCTCTAATACCAAAGATTGAATTTTTGATAATGGTATGTTCCAATTTGTTATTTTTACTCTCTTGCCAAAAAACTAAACCTAGCCACTGCGAACTGTTATTTCTGAATTCAGGTTCTAATCTGTCACCTTCAAAGATAATCGGTTTATCTACTGTACCTCTAGCATCTATACTACCTTCTTTGAAAACTATAATAGCGCCATCGTTAAACACCGAATTACTGTCTCTCACTACACCACCATAAATGTGAATGCGTGTACCAGCTGGGATCACTACCTTACAGCTATCTATGAATAACCTACCGTAAATAACGTAAGGTTTAGGGTCGTCCCATCTTATCTCAGACATATTACATGACAGTAAAAAAGCTTGACCTCTTCCAGTTTGAGGAGTGATGTAGTTTGCGTTTTGGCCGAAGGCTTCCAAGTGGATTTTTTTCTCACGGTTGTTGGCGCGAACGGTGATAAAGTTCTCTATCACAAAAGGAGAAATACTTACTGGTTCGTCCGGATTTATTGTGGTCTCTACAAAAATATAAATGCTATCACGGCCATTGATTTCGACATTTCTTGCGATGGGGCCACCTTTACCATTGGCGTTAATTCTGAAAAACTGAGGTGAAGTCTGATTGAGTTCTATATCTACTAAAATCGGCTGTCTTTCTGGATTGTATACTTTGACTATACGTGTCATAGACCCTATAGTAGTAAAAACAGTATCAAATCTCAAAGTATCTACTGAAAATGTTACATCCACATCGCCCTTAAAATAGTCATCTCGCCTACATGAAGTGACTATAAGTACTAATACGATCAAAGAGCCTAGTAGGGTAAATATTGAATAATTCTGATTAATCTGCATTTCGGATTTTATCAATGAGTAAATTTAACGTAAAAAGCTGCATTATATTGAGAGATCGATTTTAAAAATCTAATCAAAACCCTTCATTTTTAGGAAATCAATAAGTTTATCTGCTTTTTGGTAGCCTCGGGTTACTATAAAAAACTGTTCATCTACTTGGGCTATGAGTGTTGGGAACCCTCTCGCACCTAATTGGCCCGCATAGTCAAACATACTTTGTGTCGCTGATCGGGCTTCATGACTGTTCATCCTTTTTAAAAATAGTTCTTCATCCCATCCATATTGGGAAGCCATTAGTTTATAGGTATCTATTTCTGTGGGGTTTTTATTGTCAAAATAAAATGCCACTTGGATTCTTTTGAAAAAATCATAAGCCTCATTTGGGTGAAAATGTTGAGCAGTCCACACAGCCCTGCATGCTGGTTCTGTATCGTATGTTATGTCTAAATCATTAAGTATATCATGGTTGAATGTTTGGCCTGAAGCATTTTCTACATCCGCCCAATGTTCAGAAAGAAAACTTTTGAGCTCATTGATTTTTTGAGTACCTCCAGCTCTCAGTCCACCCATAACCATTTCCATGGGTGTATTGGGAAAGGCTTTTCTGATTTTGTCCAATTCTGGACTAAAACCATAACACCACGAGCACATAGGGTCTCCTACATAAATTATGGTTTTCTTTTGGCTATTGATTGTCATGGCGCAAAATAATAATGAAAAAATGGCAAAATACTTCATTTCTACTTTTAATTGATGGGTTGGATTTTTAAAACTTCATCAATAAATTCATAGGTTTCTTTTCGGACTCCATTGATATCCTTCGACATTACGTATGAAGAAATGACATGATGACCTGATGCGGGAAAATTGACGATACGTTTTTTATCTTCTGGAGTATTTATTTGGCTGTAGAATTCCTTCATGCGCTGTACTGAGACAACTTTGTCTTGTTCATCCTCATTTTTATAATAGTAACCGACGAATGTGGGTTGAGTTATTTTTTGGAAAACATCTTCATGCATATAATCTTTAATTAAGGTTTTCAGTGCGAATATCCCATTAGTATGATAGATAGAACTCCAATACTTTTGGGCTGTAGTATCATAATTGATTCTATTGTGTCGCCCACCTAAAACTAATTCTGAAAGTTTTTCTCCATATGGATACAGGAGTAAGTTAGATTTTGGGTCGTATATATCAATATTGGGCGAATACATAATCATACTGTGTATATCAAAACCTTCTGACGCTAAAATAATGGACAAAGTACCTCCTGTAGAGCAAGACATCACAATCACTTTCTCACCCAAAAGATGGCCAATTTTTAAGGCTTCTTCAGCTGAGTATAAAAAGTTGTCGGGGGTTAAGTTTTGAAGAGAATTGGTATCTCTACGGCCGTGGTCTTCTAATCGAGCCAAAAAAAGATTCATTCCATACCGTTTTGCTATATCAGTATGTAATGGCGCACCTTCTTCATGACTAGCCGAAAATCCATGCATATAGACCAATGCATACTCAGTTTTGTTTTTTAGACTGTCGTTGGACCAAATGATTTTGGCTTCATTTCCTGGTTTTAATTCTGGAATGGTAGTTTCTTTTTTTTCCAACCAAACTTCTAGTCTTTCCAACTCCGTGGGCATTTCAACATCATTAAGTACCACGGGGTCATATGTTTTCTTTGGGCCAATCGCATATACAAATCCTAGTAAAAACAGTATAAAAGCGGTATATTTTAGTATTTTCATTCGATGATTATTGAGGATGATTGATGGATTCTAAGGGTTTTTAATATGAGTATCAGGCTTATTATTGACACAATAAAATTAAAATATTGAGGTAAAAATTGTAAATTAGGAATGGCGTTAACTAATGAAACAAATAGTAATCCCAAAATAGAATACATGACAATATTATGGTGTTTACCGAATAGTTTGTTGCCAAAATACCATAAGGGTAGGAGAGGATTGGCCCAGAGGAGGTTCCAATTGTTTTTTGTAGCTACATGATCTGTGCCCCACCACATAAATAGCATTAAAAGGCTACATATCGCTAAGATGATTATCCAAAATGTATCATATTTTTTTATCCATGGCTTGACTTTGTTATTTAATCCTCTAAAGAATAGATTGATTTCAAGGAGCAACAAAACGATAAATAAAAATATTGGCTTAAAAAAGAAAGGGATTTTTGTGGACTCTTGTTCTACATCCAAAACGATACTTTTACTGCGCTCAAGTTTTTTACCATTAGATGTTTTGGTGGCATGACTTACAGCGGTCATTAAGTAGTCAGGTATGAAAGATTCCAGTCTTAGGTCCGTTTTTTTATCTGCATTGGCACCTATGATCAGGTCTATTCCAAAATCAGTCCATGGCATGACCTGTTGATATTCTTTTATGATTTGTCTAAATGTTTTTTGTGAGGCCTGCTTTTCATCCC
>DAIPYV010000244.1:0-4130 GCA_036782555.1 Saprospiraceae bacterium | reverse complement strand
TATGGTCGTAGGTGGATTTTTAGTTGGTTTTGGTACTAGATATGCAGGTGGCTGCACGAGTGGACATGCCATTATGGGGCTTTCGACACTTCAATGGCCATCTTTGGTGGCTACAGTATTTTTTATGATAGGTGGGTTTTTATCCACATTTTTTATAGTACCTTGGTTACTAAGCTTATAAATATTTATACACTGTAATAAAACAAAAATAAAAATGTCAAACGATATAAAAAATAAAGAATTAATAGATTCAGGTACAGCCTGCGTCAATCAAAGTGAATTGGATGCTCAATGGTATGACCACATTAAATATTTGTTAGTGGGTATCGTGTTTGGAATAGTATTTGTCAAAGCCGAAATTGTGAGTTGGTTTAGAATACAAGAAATGTTCAAACTTCAATCTTTTCATATGTACGGTGTGATAGGAAGTGCGGTGATGGTAGGCCTCATTTCTGTATTGATAATAAGGAAATCCAATCTGACCACAATTGGTGGAGAAAAGATAAAAATACCAACTAAGGAATTTAGCAAAGGACAGATTTATGGTGGTTTGCTATTTGGTATTGGTTGGGCGATTACAGGAGCTTGTCCAGGACCATTGTTCGCTCAAATAGGTGTAGGAGCTACCGCTGTCTTAGTTACATTATTAAGTGCTATAGCTGGCACATGGACCTATGGTCTATTGAGAGATAAATTGCCTCATTAATCACAATAATAATCTTTACATTACCAAAATGTCAACCTTACCCAATACTCCAGACAATAAATTGATTTATCATTTAGTCCAAGTGATGATGGCACTTGTTGTGATAGTTTTAATTGTACTTGTGCTATTCTCTTATATGTTCATAAAAGGCAAGTTCGACTGGGAAATATTTCTTCCCAAAAAAGTTGAGGCCACAGAACTTTTAGATGCCGAAAAAGAACCTGTTATTGCCTTTTGGGAGGCGCCTGCTATACCTGATGGTAATGATGAAAATGCCGAATTGATTAAGTATGGCAGAGAACTTATAGCCCACACGGCCAAATATTTAGGACCAAAGGGTTCAGTCATGCAGATATCCAATGGATTAAATTGTCAGAATTGTCACCTAGATGCGGGTACTAAAGTCTTTGGCAATAATTATGGAGCTGTGGCAGCTACTTATCCCAAGATGAGAGCACGGAGTGGCTCGGTAGAAGATGTAGAAAAGAGGGTCAATGACTGTTTTGAACGAAGTCTCAATGGTCAAGCTCTAACATCAGGCAGCCGAGAGATGGAGGCCATAAAGTCTTATATAATGTACATAGGTAAAGATGTACCCAAGGATCAAAAGCCTAAAGGCGCTGGACTTAAAGATATGACTTACCTAGATAGAAGTTGTGACCCGAAAAAGGGTGAAGATATTTATATTCAAAAATGTGCCTCATGTCATTTGGCAAATGGTGAAGGTATGTTGACAAAAGATGGAAATGAGTATATTTATCCACCACTTTGGGGCAATAATTCTTATAATACGGGAGCAGGTTTATACCGAATCACTACTTTTGCACGATATGTCAAGTATAATATGCCTCTAGGAGCATCACACGAATTTCCACAACTGACTGATGAAGAGTCATGGGATGTGGCCGCCTACGTCAATTCAATGCCTCGACCTAAGAAAGATTTGACAGGAGATTGGCCTGATATTAGCAAAAAGCCAATAGACCATCCTTTCGGTCCGTACGCTGATGGTTTTGATGAAAATCAACATAAATATGGACCATTTCCACCAATAATAGCAGCAAGGGAGGCGGCCAAATAATAATTAATAATAGAACACCTCACCAAAAATAAAATCAAATAAACAATTATGTCAAAAGAAAGAAGAAGTTTTTTAAAAAGTATCGCCTCAGTAGGGATAGGAGCAGGTTTGATGTCATCTGCACCGTCATTACTTGGAGAAAATAGAGAGGAAGAATCTTTTGAAAGTAGTCTATCATCATCTAATACGAAAGATTTTGACATCACACTTTTGCAATTAACTGATATCCATTGTCAAATACATCCACATGATGAATTATTTTGGGAAAACAACCAAAAGGTTTTTAGAAAGACAGGTGGATATGCGCATATAGCCACCTATCTTAATAAAATAAGAAGGAAAAGTAAACATTCTCTTTTGGTAGATACAGGAGATATGTTTCAGGGCAGTTCATTAGCAGCTAATACCTTAGGCAAAGCCATGTTGCCAATAATCAATAACATGGGTTTCGATATGTACATTCCAGGTAACTGGGAAGTAGTCTATGGTAAGCAACAGATGAAAAAACTGATGGGTGGCCTCAATGGATTGAAACTTTGTACCAATATGTACCACGATATGGGTGATGGAAAAAGAGGGGATCATATCTTTGCACCTTATCATGTGTGGCATGTCAATGGGATAAAAATAGGATTTTTGGCTTATACAGATCATTTGGTGCCTAAACGTCAATCCCCCAATTATAGTAAAGGCATTATCTATTCACTGCCTGAAGAAAATACAGCTCAATACGTCAAGTATCTTAAAGAAGATGAAGGGTGTGCTTTTATTGTGATATTGGCACACATGGGGTTGTCACAACAAATCCATTTGGCCAATTCGCCTGTATGTGAGGGTGTGGATTACATCTTTGGAGGAGACACGCATGAGCGCGTGCGCCAACCTATACAGTGTAAGTACGCCAAGGTCGTAGAGCCAGGGGCTTTTGGTTCTTTTTGTGGAAGATTAGAGCTCAAAATATCTAATGGCAAAGTGGTCAAAGATGAATATTTCTTGGATGAAATCACTGTGGATAAACACAAGGCAGATAAAAAAACGTCTGAAATTATAGCAAAATCTGAAAAACCTCTTATGAAAGAAATTTATGAGGTAGTCGGATATAGTTCAGTACCTTTATATAGATATTTCGTAATAGAAAACACCATAGATACTATGGTCGTAGATGGTTTAAGATACACGCTGCCAGATATCGATATTGTGTTATCTAATGGATTTAGGTTTTGCCCACCTCGATCTACTCCTGACCATACAGGTAATATTCCTATCACACGTGGCTATATTTATGATATGCTGCCTGTAGATAGTCCTATAAAAATAGGAAAAGCTTCTGGCAAACAAATTAGAGTCTGGTTAGAGAGAGAATTGAACAATGTGTTTGCATCACATGCATCGAAGAGATTTGGAGGCTGGGTGACAAAGTTTGAAGGTATGAAAATAGAATTCTACGCTTTTGGAGAGGAAGGAAAAAGAGTGCAGTCTATTGAAGTGGCGGAAAAACCATTAGAGGATGATAAAATCTATTCTATAGCGGCCTGTGAGCGGGATGGAGACGCAGATGATATGATATGCCGAATGAGTGGTGTGATGGAGCCTAAGGTGCTAAACATCACTCTTCATGAGGCTTTGATAAAATATTTAAAAAATAATTCTCCAGTCAGCCCCAATCCTCGTCAAAATGCCAAAGCATTGGATGCATCTCAGGAGTTGTTAACACAGGTCACTGGAGTGGATTATAAATTTAGATAAGATTTTTTCAGTTTAAAATATAAGTTATGAAGTTTTTATTTTCAATTTTGGTTTTATTTATTGGATTTACTAGCTGGTCACAAGATGCGAAATCTGGTTATGATGCAGATTATGCACCAAAAATTATTTTTCAAGTCACGACCAATGATACCATGTCTTACAGTGCATTATCGCGCCAACTTAATAATATCATTACCGCTGCACCAAAAGCCCAAATAGAAGTGATGTGTCATGGGCCTGGTATGAATTTGATTCATAAAGAAAAATCAAATGTATTGCCTCAAATTAAAGCATTGGCCGCTAGAGGCATAGACTTTGTAGGTTGCGAGTTTACCATGAAGCAAAAAAATATCAAAAGAGAGCAACTTATGGATGAATGCAGAACCGTTCCAGGAGGTATATTGGAAATTGTTGATAAACAAAACCAAGGTTATGCCTATATCAAAGCCGGAAATTAATAAGGTGTTTATTTATTATTGTAGGTAAGATTGAACGTTTGAATCTCATCTTTTTTTAATGGCATTTCGTCAAAGTTATTTTATTTATGTTTTTAAAAAATATTCACAATGTATCGCTGATACTATTGTTTTTGATTGT
>DAIPYV010000243.1:0-4141 GCA_036782555.1 Saprospiraceae bacterium | reverse complement strand
AATTAAACCCGTCCATTTTCTCTCAAAATATCTAACACCTCATCTGTACTTATCTCAGTGTGTTTAGCTATGATGTCCAGCTGGAATCCATCATCAAATAGACTTAACACAATCTTTATTGTCTTTTTTAAGACACCTTTTTCGATTCCTTTTTCGATTCCTTTTTCGATTCCTTTTTCGATTCCTTTTTCGATTCCTTTTTCAAAACCTTCAGTTCTTTCTTTTTGCAATAGGTATTGTTCTGTGCCCATAGGATATGTTTTACCAGTTATATGAATTAATTTGTGTTCAAATATTTCTGCATCTTCTTTCTTTAAACGTACATAGTACTTCAAAAAGTTCATCAAATGTCTGATTTTTTCTTTCGATGTTCCTTTTTCTAATAGATTTTTTACCAGATCTAATTTTAGGTCAATAAGTTCGTGGCCATGTAGCTTTCCTTTTTTAATCTCTAACAATGCTGTGAGTATAATGATAGCAAAAGGGTTGTTATTATTTCTCAGTACTTCCTCATCTTGGTCCATGAGCTTATAGGTATTGAATTTATAAGACAAAGATGTTCCCAAAAACTCTGAATTGAACTCAGTGGGATGATAATTGGCTAAATTGTCTGTGAAAATAGCCCATGCTGTGATGTCGTGTTGGTACTTGTCCTTAATTCTATAGTAGTATGTAAACATCCTCTCTTCAAAGTGTGGGTCGCGATAGCCTTGTACTTCAATGTGAACTAAAATCCACCGCTCTTGTCCATTGTTTAAAAATACCTTTACAAGTTTGTCAACATATCTTACATTCGATGTGGTTTCTTGTGGAAATAATTCTTCAAGCTCTTTATCCAAAAACTCAAAACCTCGTGATATATCAAAAATTTGATGCGCTTCTTGATAAAAAAAACTCAAAAAGTCGTCAAAAACGTCTTCCAAAATGGCTTTCCACAATAAATCATCTCTTTTCATTTATATACTTTTTTTACAATTCTTTCCAGTAGACTTGAATATTTATGGCAAAAATAAACAAAAAGTACTAATTGAATAAAATTAGGGAAGGAAAATAATTTAATTTTCTTCCATTGAGTACAAAATACTAATTTTACACTTTAATTGTATATTGAAACATATGGATAGTTGGCAATTGATGAAATCGGGTAAACAAGAGGGTCTAAAACAGATTTATGACCGACTCAGTTCGTTATTGCTCAACTATGGTTTGAAGTTTAATCCAGACAAGGAAGCCGTTGAGGATGCCATCCATGATTTGTTTGTTTATATTTGGGACAAAAGAGAATCAATTCAATGCAATCCCAGTATCGAAGAGGGTTATTTGTGTTTGAGCTTAAAAAGGAATTTGATAAGAAAGAACAATACTAGAACTGTCAGTTTTGATTATTTGCCATTGGCTATAGATACCGAAAATGTGGAAGAAAAAATAGTACATCAAGAAACTGAAACTCTTCAAAACCACCAACTTCATCAAGCCGTAGGAAATCTAACTGAAAGACAAAAAGAGGCTTTATATCTCAAATACAATCAAAATATGGATTATGAACAAGTGGGGCAAGTTTTGGAAATGAATTATCAGTCGTGTAGGAATCTGATATACAGAGCCATCACAGAACTGAGAGCACAGTTAAAAAATGTATCTCAATGAGTACAATTATAATAGTTTTTACTTAAAATATAGATTATAGATAAAATGTCAACACACAGCACAGACAAAATACAAGAAATCATAGATAACACTCATTTTGCAGAATGGGTGCAATCTGATTTCAATACACATAATGACTTCTGGGAACTATGGAAAACCCAAAACAGTACAGATACCGATGCGCTTGATGAAGCAATATTGTTGTTTCGGACCATTCAGGAGCCAGCTAAAGATATCGATTCAAAAGTATGGGATCGTATTCAACAGTCTATCCAATCTGATATCAATACGCATAAATCCATTAAAATGAGTTGGCTCCCTATAATTTCAGCGATTGCAGCTTCATTTATCTTAATATTCAGCGTTTATTCTGCATTCTTTGCAGATAATTCGATAGTTGCCGATGATAGTTTAGTCAATCATGTTTTGCCAGATGGCAGCAGTGTGACACTCAATAAGGATAGTAAAATAACGTACTCAAAACGTAATTTTTTAGACCAAAAAAGTTTGACACTCAAAGGGGAGGCTTTTTTTAAAGTCAAAAAGGGAAGCACATTTTCAGTAAGGTCTGAATCAGGAAATGTTCAAGTATTAGGTACGAGTTTTAATATTTATGATAGAAAAGGATACATGGAAGTGGCTTGTAAAACAGGAAGTGTAGCGGTGACTTCTCAAAATTCTACAAAAAAATCAATTCTTACCCCTGGTGACAAAGTCAAAGTATCGGGCAACCTACATGAAGTGATTATACAGAAAGAAAATGAACACTTATGGACTTCTGGTAGTTTCATTTATGATAATCAAGAATTGGAAATAGTATTGGCCGAATTAACTCGACAATTTCGACTAAAATTGGATTTAAAGGCAGATATCAACCAAAGAAAATACAATGGATTTTTTAAGTCAGATGATTTACCAAAAGCAATCTATTCTGTATGTTGGCCCATGGGTCTTGATTGTCAAGTGAAAGGAAATAAATTAGTTGTTACAGAGCGATAATATTTGAAATCAATATTAAATAAGAAGTTCATATTTTATAAAAAGTGCTCTTTGGGACTACTTTGGGTTTTCCTATTTATCATGGATAGTCCACGTATAATTGGGCAAGAACAACAAAGATTATCCTTAAAAAAGGCTACACCATTATCTTCAATTTTAAACCAAGTCAATAGAGGTTCAACAAAAATATCATTCGATCAAGATATTTACTGCAAGAATAGCCAATCATCTATTCAAATACACTATTCAGATGATAAAGAACTTTTGGAAAAGCTTTCTTGTTTCTGTCATTTGGATATCATACAGTTGGAGAAAGAACATTTTCTTCTAAAAAACACCACAACAACTGATTCATTTTATATTTTTTCATTAAAAGAAAAAGACAATAGTCAACCTATACCCTACGCAACATTTAATTTACTACCATCAAATAAATCATTTGTATCTGATTTAGGTGGTTATGTTTTTGTAAGGCTAAAAACTAATGAAAAAATAGAGACCATAATCATTCAAAGCTTGAGCTACGGCGAAAAAACAATTGATTATACTTCATTAAAAGGCGAAACCATTTTTCTTGAACCCAAAATCTTTAAGTTACCTACCATTGTTCACAAAAAATCACATTTAAATGTATTAAAAGATACTCGTGGCAGAATAGAACTCATCAAAGAAACAGAAAACAATGGCAACACCTTTAGCCAATTCACCAATACACCAGGTGCCTTATCCATGTTGTTTCCTGGTATGCAATGGGTTCGAGACAAAGGCGGTAGCACAAGAATAAGAAATACGGAAAGTGCCTCAGTACTGCTGTCATTGGATGGGATGACGATTTATAGAGCGGATCATTTTTTTGGTATTTTTAGTGCGATGAATCCCGATTATATTGACAAAATCACCATACACCGCAATAACATTCCTATCGAATACGGTGGTAGATCAGCTGGCATGTTGGAGTATAAAAGCCCAACTGAGGTAGAAAAAAGCTATATCAACATTCAAAGCAATTTACTATATTCTGGTGTATCGAGCCATATCAAATTTTCGGATAATTTTGGCCTGATGGCAGCAGGTCGAATTACTTATGTCAATCTTTTGCAAACTGACTATTTTAATCCTAAAGAAAGACTAGATATACTGAGCCAAACCTTCGGGAGTACAAACACCAACGTCACATCACGACCTGATTTTAATTTTTTTGATTATAATCTAAAAGCTTATTACAGACACAAAAATCGAGAGATTACTTTATCCCACTTTAAATCACGTGATCGATTTTATGACAATTACAATCTACAATTTAGAACGCGCGAAGGAATAAACACCCTAAATATCTATGATAGAGTTGAACAATGGAACAATGAAACCTATCAAATGAGCTATGTGCAAAAATGGGAAAATCTTAGATGGCGCACCGAATTGAATCATATACAATATAACAATACTCAAGACTTAGCTTTGAGATTGAGAGAGCGAGATTTAAATAATCCTATGG
>DAIPYV010000242.1:0-4157 GCA_036782555.1 Saprospiraceae bacterium | reverse complement strand
CTCTTATAATGTTTAATCGCATAAATTATTTGTTTTGATTTTTTTTGGTTTATAAGTTCTAAAACAAGACCTTTGCGGTGCAACAGTTAAAAATTTTAATATCATGTTAATAGTATTATTAACCTTGATTATCTTTTTCGTATTTGGATCGATGATTGCATTTCAATCATTAGTAACGAAAAGATAATTCGTTTTATGACTTAGTTTCAGGCATTTTACAAGCTTCATCAGGTAGTTTACCGCACACTGAGCATTCACCCATTTCATTTTTGATCATGGGGTTATTGGATGCGCAAGATCCTCTAAATTCTTGACCAGTAAATATATGTCTTATATTGATTAGTATGAAGGATAATCCGAATACACCGAATATAATTAAAAGCATTACAAAAAATTCTTGCATGATGATGATATTGTATTATAAAGTAATAAAACTATGTAAAGGCGTTTTTGTTCGCCATTACTTCCTTTTCCTATAATCTTTGTAAGTCTTTTTCTTAGGTACACTCACTGATTTTGGTGCAGTAGTTGTGATTTTTTTAGGAGGTTTTGAAGGAGCTATCGATTTAGAAATAGGTATGCTAAGCAATCTAAATAGCTCTTCGGCTTTTATTTCAAAATTGTCGCCAGGTTTTAGTTTACCAAGCTTGAGGTCTTCTATTTGTACTCGCACCAACCTTAACACCGGATATCCCACAGTTGCTAGCATTTTTCGGACTTGTCTATTTTTACCTTCTGAAAGGGTGATGGCCGCCCAGGATGTAGGAATGTTTGCTCTATATCTCACTGGTGGATTCCGGTCCGGAAGTACAGGTGGTTTAGACAATTTTTTGACCTCACATGGCTGAGTAGTATAATCACCTTGAGTCAGCTTTATGGCTACACCTTTTTGCAATTGGGCTACAGCGGTAGTGGATAACTCACCATCTACTTGAATGAGATAGGTTCTTTTATGCTCTTGTTTTGGATTGAGAAGTAAGCCGTTGAGCGAAGGATCATTGGTCAATAATAAAAGACCTTCGGAGTCTTTGTCCAATCTTCCCACAGGATACACATCAATGGGCACCTTTAAGAAATCCGAAAGTGTTTTTTGGTCTATTTTGTCCTTACTGAACTGCGTAAGAACATCGTAAGGTTTATAAAAGATATAGTATTTGAAAGGTGGTTTGATGATTTTATTAATTTATACGTTAAATCTAAAATGCATAACATCTCCATCATGCACGACATATTCTTTACCTTCGACACCCATTTTACCTGCTTCTTTGACAGCGGCTTCGGACCCATATTTGATATAGTCATCATATTTGATTACTTCTGCGCGGATAAAACCTTTTTCAAAATCTGTATGTATCACTCCAGCAGCTTGTGGTGCTTTCCACCCTGTTTTGATAGTCCAAGCACGCACCTCTTTGACACCCGCTGTAAAATAAGTACTTAGGTTGAGTAATTGGTAGGCGGCTCGAATGATTCTATTGACGCCAGGTTCTTCTAGCCCCATTTCTTGAATGAACTCCATTCTTTCTTCTTTACTCTCCAATTCTGCAATATCCGCTTCCATACCTGCACAAATCAGTATTATTTCAGCATTTTCAGATTGAACAGCTTCCCTGAATCTTTCGGTATTAACATTGCCATGAATCACTGCATTTTCATCTACGTTACAGACATACAACACAGGCTTGCTCGTCAATAAATATAAATCTTTATAAAGCGCAGCATAATTATCATCTACTTCAAAACTTCTAGCTGGCTTCTCTTCAGAAAGATGAGCCAATAGTTTCTCTGCCCATTCTACATTAATAGCATCATCCTTAGAGCCTGACTTAGCTTGCTTTTTGAGTTTATCGATACGTTTTTCCATTGTTTCTATGTCTTTAAAGATCAACTCTAAGTCGATAATTTCCTTATCTCTTACTGGATCTACACTACCATCTACATGGATGACATTATCATCTTCAAAACATCTGACCACATGTACTATGGCATCCACTTCGCGGATATTAGCCAAAAATTGATTGCCTAAACCTTCTCCTTTAGAAGCCCCTTTGATGAGTCCAGCTATATCTAAAATCTCTACACTAGTGGGTAGAATTCGTTCAGGATTGACCAGTTCTGCCAATTTATCTAACCTCGAATCAGGCACGACTATTATACCCAAGTTGGGCTCCTTAGTCGCAAAAGGATAATTAGCCGCCAAAGCTTTGGCTGAAGTGAGGGCATTAAAAAGTGTCGATTTTCCTACATTAGGTAAGCCTACTATTCCGCATTGAAGTCCCATAAACTATCTTTTATTTTTAAAAAGTGCGCAAAGGTAATGATAAATTGACAGACTTTAGGATTTAAATATAATTTTTACCGAATTCTTTAAGTTTATTTTCACCTTGGTTTCCGAAAAACCCCAAGTCCCTTACTGGTTATATCCAACAGGTTGTCCACCCGCCTTAACGCGAGTGAGTAACCGTAGGCTAAAGAAACTACTGCTGCCTTGTCTATAATTAAATTAAGATTGATAACGATAAAATATCATATACAATTATCTCTATTACAACCTTCGCCAACTGGAAGTAATGAATATGAATATAATCCAAATTTAAAACCTTTCAATCTAAAAGGTAAGATATATTCAAATCTTGAAACTGGTTAGCTCAGCTCCTTCTCAGCGTAATGGTAGGCTTCCTGAAGTGTGATAAAACACCTTTCCTTACCTATTTGGGAATCCAAATGATTCTTTTCAAAGATATCTCTCACGGGACCGATAAAATTGGCCGTCATAAATGTGATGCCATCGCGTTTCAAATCTTTTATGAGGTCTTTCAGTACGTGAATAGCTGAAGAGTCAACATTATGAACACCTGATCCATCCAATATAAAATATTTTGGATTGTTTCTTTTGGCCAAAATGCTCATCACCTTATCTTTAAAATAAGTAGTATTGGCAAAAAATAATTGGGCATCAAATCTCATAATGACTATCTCATCATTGACTTTTGAATTATCAAAACGTTTGATATTTTTGAAATTTTGTGTACCTTCTAACTGTCCTAATTCAGCATAATGCGGATAAGACACTCTATACACCAAAATACCTATAGATAATGCCACGCCCAATAATATCCCTTCTTCTATTCCCAACAATAACGTACCGATAGCGGCCGCCATAAACAAGAAAAAATCTACCCTATCAGTATGCAATAGATGATTAGCCTCCTTAAAATCTATCAACCCATATACCGCAACTATGATAATGGCCGCCAATACAGCATTAGGTAAATAATAAAAATACGACGTAAAAAACAATAAGGTTAAGACGATCAACAAAGCACTGATGATGGAGGCTAAACCAGTTTTGGCACCTGCCTGATCATTGACCGCTGTGCGTGAAAATCCACCAGTTACCGGAAAAGATTTAAATACTGAACCCACGATATTGGCCATTCCCAAAGCTCGTAACTCTTGATTGGAATCCAATATGTAATCTTTGTGTTTGGCATGAATGGCTTTGGCCACAGCAATGGACTCCATGAAACCCACAAAAGCTATAGTGAGTGCAGTAGGTAATAAGCCAGTAATAGCGGCAGAATTCCAAGAAAACATAGAAAAATTTGGTAAGCCACTAGGAATTTCGCCCACTATTTTAACACCGTCTTCATACATACCACCAAAATATACCACCAAAATACCTAGCAATACCACGACCAAAGGGGCTGGTATCATTTTATTTATTTTTTTGACTAATACTAATAATATGATAGCTCCCATCCCTATAGCAAAAGTAGTGATGTGAATCTGGTCCAACTGTGTCACTATTTGCTTAAATATATCTAAAAATTTCTCTCCATTGACCTTAATACCTAAAAGATGTTTGAATTGGCTAAAACCAATAATAATTGCGGCCGCCGAGGTAAAACCAGCGATCACAGGATGTGATAAAAAATTGACCAAAAATCCTAACTTAAATGTACCCATAGCCAACTGAATCACACCCACCATAAAGGCTAATAATATAGCAAAAGCTAGATATTCTTCAGTACCCACATTGGCCAACTGCCCTACCCCACTCGCAATCAGTAAACTGACCATCGCCACAGGACCTACTGCGAGCTGTCTCGATGTCCCGAGCAATGCATAAATGATAAGTGGGATCGTCACTGCAT
>DAIPYV010000241.1:0-4170 GCA_036782555.1 Saprospiraceae bacterium | reverse complement strand
CTTCCAACCACTTTCTCCATACCGTCTGGTCTATATAGGGTACTTTTTGGTAGTCGCACACTGACATGGTATGGCCTGTGCCTCCCATTTTGGGCGCCAAAAGATCATCATAAAATATACCAAAACTAATGGGACGGTGTCCCTTTACACCCACTACCTTTATAGTATCTCTAATGATAAAGGCTACCTTTTGTGTGAAACGATTGCGCACTCCTTCCACATACAGTTTGAGAAGATTGGCCGTTTTTTTGTTTAATGAAGATAGCGTCACTATATCTGGATAGTCCTTCAAATCTATGTCGTCAAGACTGAGTGTGGTACTGGCAACGTTTGATTTAGTTCGGTGTCCATCGAAAGGTATCACTACCTCCAATCTAGCTGCATCTACAGAAGCCACACCTCTACTAAAATGTAAATCTGCACCGTTGGCATTGCCACTTCTGAATAAAATGTGTTTTGTACGCTCAGTCAATATACGCCCTAAATCTTCCATTTGGGGTGCGTCGGCATCTAATACATTTCGTTTGCCTTCTAGCAATACGACGCTTTCAGGAATATCATATTGGGATACAAATTGTTTGAAAGTCATAAGATGTTTTTACTTTGTTTATTCATCAAAATCCGGCCAAAAAGACTTAAAAAAATGTTTGGCAGCTGCTACTAATTCTGGATCAGGATCATTTGATGGCAAGTATTTATTTTCCAAAGGATGATCATCGATCACATAATTATGGTCAATAAGCATCTCTACAAAGGTCATCATCAGCTCTGATCTACAATCTTCCAACACATCATATTGCGGGTCTTCACTGTTGGCATAATAAATGAAAGACAATTTGAAGCGTCCGATGTCATAGT
Source organism: Saprospiraceae bacterium (assembly GCA_036782555.1). Classification (GTDB taxonomy): domain Bacteria; phylum Bacteroidota; class Bacteroidia; order Chitinophagales; family Saprospiraceae; genus OLB9. The sequence goes on along the minus strand of DAIPYV010000241.1, from coordinate 3,312 downwards.
CCAAGCCTTTGGAAAGTGCATACTCTGTGATGGCATGCGCTACGTGCCACTCGATAATTGTGAGCATCTCCATATTTTCGAAATTGTCCCCTTCATCTTGACGATGCCAAAGATCGGCACATTCGTTTATTTTTTGTATGAGTTGGGGGTAGGTGGTGATCATGGGCGAGTGGGTTTTATGATTTTCCCAAAAAACATACCCACTTCCTCCTCAAAAACATCCGTGGGTATTCTATGACCCAAAGTATTGCGCCAAAGGATGTCTATATCACCTTTTTCTTGTGTCAACAGCAAGGCCATATTTTCTTTGGGGTCAATGATGTCGTCTTGGCCGCCCAATATCACTTTTAGATAGGTGGTGTGCTGTTTTGTGGCTTGTGGCATGTCAAAGGTTACACTTCTGTAAGGTAGGGCCGGATTGAATAGCAAGGCCGGTAAACCTAACTCCAAACTGAGGTAGTAACCTATAAAACCGCCCATACTTGTGCCCATGATGACATCAAAGTTTTCTTTCTTTGCTTTTTCTAACAGATCATAATATGTGCGGGGTTCTGCTCTATAATCTAAAGTCGGGGCTGCAACCATCGTAAATTTTTCTAGAATGGCTCTTTTTTCGTCATTCAAAAAACTATTGAGACCATGAAGGTAAAGTGTTTTGAGCATTTTGTATTTATTTTGATAACAATTACAAATGTATAAAATTATTTGTAACTAATATTGTGCATGTGTAGGACCCTATATTTTTTTAACACTTTTTCTGCAATATTATCTATTTATGGCCGTTTTTTTTATTTAAATTAAGTTTATGCATAGGTATAAGATTTTAGTTTTATCCATTTTATGGATTTTACCTGTTCTTATGAATGCACAAACTAATTGGCATCTTGGGTTTGGGATAAATGACACTCATGTTGCATTAAATCCTCGTTTTAATAGAGGTTATTTATAGTCAACGACAATCACTTTTTCGCCAGTATTAGACCTGAGTTTATTTTGAATGAAAAATTTTCTTTTAGTTCTGAATTACAATACTCTCAAAAAGGTATAATATTTTTCAATTTCAATAATCCGTATTATGATAGTCACAGGTTTTCTTATCTTGAATTTTTACCCCAAATGGAATTCAATTTTTTTCCCTTTTTAGGCTTTTATGGTGGCTTTGGCATAGCTCTAAAACTTAATGAACGTAATCATAGAGATGGTTTTTGGATAAAATCTAACCAAAATTTGACAAAAAAAATCGACAGCAACTACCTTTTTGGTGTTAGACTCAGGCTTTTTAAAAAACTTACTTTAAACACTCAGTTGGCAGTAGGATTTGGTGATTTTTTAAATGTGGAATTTACAAATTCAGTAGGTAATGTCATAGATGTTCGTCAGCAAATGTTTAATTTTCAGGTCGGCGCGGCTTACCAAATATTTTAGTTCATTAAAGTTTTGGATTAAGTACAAACTCGGATTTAGATCCGTTAAAACAGGTGATATTTATTTTTTATGATGTTGGCACGTCATGGTTTTACAGTATTAATATGGCTAAACAAGAATTTACCCAACGCATGAACAAAGAGCCCCAAAACTCAATATCTAAATACTGAAAGATTTAATAAATAATCCTCACTCATAAAATTTCTTTCTTCTACTAGTCTATCGTCTTTATACTTCCTTGTAGTAAAGCTATTCCCTTCTTGGTCATACTCTTTTATGATTTTACCATTTTGGTCATATTGGTTAATAAAAGTTGCATTGCCTGAATGTGAAGTGATTGTTTTTAATCTATTATCATTAGTATATTCGTAAGTGTATGACTGGTCGAGTTCACCTTCATTAAATGTCTTTTTGCTTATTAAATTCAACTTGCTATCAAAAATAATAGTAGAAACCAAGTCTATTTTACCTTTTTCGTTTCTGGCTTCTTTATAGTGGTTTTCCATAAAATGACCATCCGATTGTTTGAATACATCACTATAAATTTTTTGCGTCATCCCAAAAGACTCAAACATAGCATAGACTTCTTCATCTGATAATTCTTCTTGGCCCATATCTGTTTTAAATTCTTTTATTAAGTCATTATCTATAGACATGACCAAATTGTATCTATAACCGTTTTCGATAGGTTCGCGAGATACCACGAAATCTAATACAACATTCATTTTCAAGGATATAGGTAGTACTTCTTCATCCAAATATGAAAATTCTCCTAGCTTGATTTCATCTTCGTTTTCTGGTTTTTTTACCAATATGCTGAGTAGCCTGTTTTTTTCGTCATATACATATTGGTATTTTTCATTAAAAATTGCTGATTCTCCAGAAAATACTGTCTCTCTTGAAATTATATTGCCTTTATCATCAAAATTATATTTTTCTGTTGATTGTAATATACCTTCTTTTGAAGTAGTTGTTATCGTGAGAGTTTTGCCATTCCACACATGTGCTTTAATATTATACAGACTCATTGCTGTTTCTATATCATTATGGATGATAAGAGTATCTGGCTTTTGAGGTTCTCTTTCAATAATATCTTCTTCTGTTTCTTCGTATTCCTCACTCATATCAATAAACAGCGTATAAACTAATTCTGAATGATTTTCATTAATAAATTCCTTCTTTTTAGAAATATCAAAACTTGATAGCATTTCAAAAATGGAATTTTGTCCACTTGAATATATCACAAAAAACATTGGTACTATGAAAAGAAATCTCATATTATATTGATTGATTAATGATTAGTTTAAAAGTTCAAAATAAATTTTATATTTTTCTTACCTACCTTTTAACAAAAATCTTGCTTTCTGACGAACCGTCTATAAAGTGAATAACCAAAGTATATGTTCCTGTATTGAGATGGGATACATCCAATGATGTAACACTTTGGTGATCATAACTGGTCAGTACTGTATTGTAATGTTTGTCTATGACTTGGATATATTGAACGTCTTCCAATTCACCTATTGTTAATTTATCTGTGGTAGGGTTTGGATAAGGCGTTATAGAACGGCCCACGGTCACGCGCTGACAACTTCTAGTTCTACATTTTCCATCTTCGCTCACTGCTATCACACAAACGTCATATACACCTGGTGTAGCAAAAGTATGAGTAATGTTTTGGCCTTCTAAGCGCGTATTATGTCCGCTAATTGACCAATTATACGTCGCTCCTCTTTCATTGCTTCGGGCAGAAAGTGAATAAATATTACCATCATTGCGATATTGAAATCCCACTTCTAACTTACAGTCATTGTCTGTTGGAGCAGGCGTATCAGGAACACCTACATTGACTGTTTTACATACCCTTGTTTGGCACGGAGTATTTGT
>DAIPYV010000240.1:0-4173 GCA_036782555.1 Saprospiraceae bacterium | reverse complement strand
CCCTCAGAGCCGAAATCTGATATTCTATCCAGTTGAACTACGAGGCCAATTATATTGCTTTTTAATTATACTTATTTCTTCTCCATTCGACCCAGCCCAATCATCAGACCTGCCTTACTGAAGCAAGGCAGGCAGGACCAAAATCTGGTATTTCCTGCCTACCTTTTACATAGGTAGGTATCCAGTTGAACTACGAGACCTTAACGTAAATTTCAGCCGCAAAGATATGAAAAATATTATAATTAGCTACTAAGCTTTAGTTTTTACAATTTTCTTTTTACCTTTCATTTTTGAAGCATATTCTAGTGCATTATATAAATCCACCGTACCTCCAGTAACGCATAATTTTGAAAAATTTACCTTATCTGTTTTGCTGCCAGGAACATAGACCTCAATATTTAGTTTATTGACAGACTTTGTAATGGCTTCTTTAACTTGAACGGCTGTAAGAGCAGGATAAAGCGATCTTATAGTGGCGGCAATACCTGCAACTACTGGTGATGCCATACTTGTGCCTTGTAGCTGTGCGTATTCATTTTCAGGCATAGTACTATATATAGCCATTCCTGGTGCAAACACATCTACTGTAGTGGCACCATAATTTGAAAATGGAGCTACTGAAAATTCTCCTTGCTTATAATTTAAAGCCCCTACTTCTATCCAATGAGGAGCCACTCTCCTTTTTTTAAAGATAAAACCTGTTTTCTTTTGGTATCTTGCATTTGGGAAGTTTTCTTCTATATCATTGTTTTGCGCACTATTTCCCGCTGCGTGTACAAGCAATACATCCTTTGATGCAGCATACTTTACGGCTTCATCTACTAGTTCTTTATGAGTTCCAAATCCTTTCCCAAAACTCATATTAATCACTGAAGCACCATTGTCAACGGCATACCTTATGGCATTGGCGACATCTTTGTCTCTCTCGTCACCATCAGGTACAGCTCTTACAGACATGAGTTTTACATTTGGAGCAACTCCATCCATACCCATTTCATTATTTCTTACGGCTCCTACTATTCCTCCTACATGGGTACCATGACTAGAGTCTGGCCCCTTGACGTCATTATTGCCATAATATTTTTCAAAAGGGTCATTATAGTTATCTTTAACTATTGTGGCTCGTGGGTCAAAATTGATATTATATGCATACTTAATTTTGTTTTGGTAGTACTCCATATCTTTATTGATATCGCTCTCTATTTCGGATTTTATACCGCTGAGAGTAATATCTTCATCAGAAGACATATACTGCATAGCTATAGCTTTGGCCATATCCATATTTGGATCACCATTACTATCTATACCTTCGATTGTAAATAGATTGACCTCTTTTCCTTCCATTTTCTCTATGAGCTGGTCCATAGCATCCATCACTCTTTGCTTCAGTGGCTCAAACTTTTTTAATCCCTTTTCAGCCTTGTCAATCTCTGTGTAAACTATATTCTTTGATTTTAAGAATACTTCATACTCCTCCTTTTGTTGTTTATTAAGTTTAGATGGAATAGCATTTTCATATTTGTATTTTAATGAGGCATAAACTCTTGTAGCCTCGTAGGTATCAGGTCCAACATTTTTACCCTCTGGTCCTCCTATGAAGTTCCATCCATGAATATCATCAATATAACCATTATTATCATCATCAATACCGTTGCCAGGTATTTCTTTTGTATTTATCCACATATTTTCTTTCAAATCCTCGTGCACAGCGTCCATTCCTGAATCTATGATGGCAACTATAACCGTGTTCGCAGGTTGGTCTTTTATCAATTCTTTATAGGCTTTATTCATCGAAATTCCATTAAACTCCTTGCCAAAGTCTCCATAATACCAATCATTGGGTACGGGCTGAGCATAAATAATCCCAAAACTTAAAACTAAAACCTGTAACATAGTAAAAAATAATTTCATATAATGTGTGTTTACTTAATTTAAATTCTATATTTTTGCACTTTATTTAATGAAGCCAGTAATATGTGGTATCAACTTTAAAATATATCAATCTTTTTGGAACAAAAATCGCACCATAAAAATCTAAGAAATAAGTTTACTAAACAAAACATCTGATATTAAGTTGAATATTTACTTCACAGTGTGAAATAAAATCACATTTTATTATAAAAATATAATTAATGAAGCTTGTATATAAGTACTTTTTTGTTGGAATTTTGATATTGATGTTTTGGCATAAAGGACAAAGTCAGTACTCAGAAATGGGCATTGGTTTAGGATTTTCAACATATTGGGGAGACTTGAATCGTCCATCATTGATGAATAATTTAGTATATAATTCTGGATTGACCCTTCAAGGTTCTTATAGATATATGAAAGGTTACCGTTTTGGATTTAAAATAGCTGGAAGTTATGGGAGAATAAGGGGTGCAGATTTTAGATCTGATGTGGATTGGCAGAGATTGAGAAACTTAGATTTTAAGTCTCATTTATTAGAACTAGCTGTAACGGGTGAATTCTACCCCTTTGGCTTTAATATGAAACCTGGAGCCCGGTTTTGGGCACCCTATATTACAGCTGGAGTGGCCGTCTTTAATTTTGACCCCAAAACCGTGTACAGAGGCAATGAAATCAGACTACAGCCTTTAGGTACAGAAGGCCAAGGATTGCCAGGATATCCCAATAAATATCGTTTGACGCAATTTTCCATACCTTTTGGAGGAGGTATAAAGTTTATTTTAACAGAAAGAATTAATATGGGCATTGAAGTGGCTATGAGGACTACTTTTACCGACTATATAGATGACGTTAGTGCCATTTACCTAAATTATGATGAGCATTCAGAAGCCAGAGGCTCTAGCTTACCCGCGCAACTTGCCAATAGAATGAATGAGTTTTTGGGTCAAGAAGAACCCGTGAGATTAGCTACTGGATCTCAAAGAGGCGGCGCCTCTGTTAATGATTTTTATTTTGTGACTATGTTTAGTCTCCACTTTATGATCAGTGACCATAACGGTAAAAAACATTTAGGTAGTAATCAAGTGATGTGTCCTACCTTTTAATATTTTCCTTTAATATAATTGATTAAGCATATTCTATTTCATTGATTTTTTTATTATCTTATATCAATTAAAACTTAATTAAAGCTTTTCTATATCTTAATATACTTGAATTTTTTTAGCATGCTAAGTCAAATGTAATTTCTTTAGAATATTCTGTTTTTGAATTTAGTTTTTATGAATAAAATCTTAGTATATTACGACGCAAGTAGAAAAATTTAGTTTTTTTCTACAAGATAAGGAGCAAAAATTTAGTTTTTTATATTAAAAAATCGATTAAATTTGGTTTTTTATAAAAAATATCATATTATTGCACTCTAAAATTATATCGATATGAATTTTTATTTACTTTTTTTCTATTTTCTTAATTTTTCCAATCCTAGTGTCAACGATTGTGTAAATCTTAAAATAGATTTTGAAACTAATAATGATTTTCACATCTTCAAGGGCTACAGTGATAAGGATGTTTCTCTATGGTATTGGAGCATGGGTGATGGTACAAATATTACAGGTCAGACTGTAAGACATCGCTACGAAAAATCTGGTACTTATGAAGTTTGTTTGAGGGTAAGATCTGGAGAAAATTGTTCAGGAAACATATGCCAAAAAATAGAAGTAAAAATAAATGAGTCCTCTGATTGTGATTTGGGTGCAGATTTTAAATTCGATTTACAAGGAAATAATCTCGTCGTGGCAGGAAGGTCAAACGCTGATCCAAATGTTAGATATATTTGGGATTTTGGTGATGGGCAGCAAGACAGAGGTCAAGAAGTATCTCATAAATTTGAAAAAAACGGGAGTTATAATGTATGCCTTACAGCCCTAGTATCATCTAGAACCGCTACTGATAATGGATGTAGCCAAAAAGTGTGTAAAACCATAAGGGTGAATGACGCTACTAACGACTGCAACATAAGGGCAGACTTCAGGTTTAAACTGATAGATAATATTCTAACAGTCCAAGGCAGATCTAATCAAGGAAATAACGCACAATACACATGGGTCTTTGGTGATGGTGCACGCACACAAGGTATTGAGGCTAAACATAATTACAAACAAAGAGGGTCTTATCAGGTGTGTCTTATAGTGTCAAAACGAATAACCGCTACAAATACTCCGTGCCAAACAAGGGTATGTAAAACAGTCAATGTAGGTGTTCCTG
>DAIPYV010000239.1:0-4177 GCA_036782555.1 Saprospiraceae bacterium | reverse complement strand
GAAAGCATCTAAGCGCGAAGCCAACTTCAAGATGAGTATTCCATTGTCTTCGGACTAAAAGGGTTGTTGAAGATGACGACGTTGATAGGCTACAGATGGAAGTGCAGTGATGTATGGAGTCGAGTAGTACTAATTACCCGAATGCTTCCTTTTTTTTAATAAAAAGAAAAGCCAAATGAATCAGATTTGTGAATTTATTTTAACTCCCACCGGTCAATGAAAAGAACAAAAAGAAATAAGAGATAATCCATTGGATTAGATCAAAAGATATAGGTGGTTATAGCGAGGGTGTCCCACCTCTTCCCATTCCGAACAGAGAAGTTAAGCCCCTCAGCGCCGATGGTACTACGATTGTGGGAGAGTAGGTCGCCGCCTTTTTTATGAAAGCCTTACAACGAAAGTTGTAGGGCTTTCACCTTTTTTAGACTTTTATAATATTTTTATCTATATGACTTTGGTTCGATAAAATATTTTATTTTCTTTTCAAAATTGTGTAATCTTTGTTTTTGTCATCTGATTTAGTGTCTAGAATTCTGATTGTATTAGCATCTTCTATAAATATATATGCGTTCCTTCTAAATACAAATGATGAATTTACAAATTTTACTCCTTCTGTTTCACCTTCTGGAGAAGCTCTAAAGTAGGCGAAATAACCTCTACCACTGAGAAAGAGGTTTTCAATTTGTACAGGAATTCTCTCATCCTTGTAGTTGAACACCATATTTATAGTATCCTTAGTGGAAGCATTAAGATCTAAATTGAAAACATTAAATTCGGGTATGTAAAGAGTTCCTAAGTCTTTTATTAATGTATCTTTCTTTATTAGCTCACCGCCAACATATATACCTAATCCGTATCTTGACAAATGACATTCTTTTATATCCCATTGTCCTGGTAAGATAGTTTGAATGGCTTTGAGATCTTCTTGATTAGTATCTTTGATACAACTTGCCAATGACAATGTCAGCAAGATTATAAGTACACTTAAATTTTTCATATTTTTAATTTAGTAACATAATTAATCAATATTAACTACTACTATTCTCTTAAAATGACTACTCTATAATGTGCTATCTCTGATTTTCCATCAAAAAAAGTCAATATATAAACTCCCGAATACAAAGATGAAACATCAATTTTGTAGGATTGATTATTTTTAGATATGTTAGTACTTATGTCTATATGATGTCCGTCTATAGACCTCATCATCAGACTAAAATCAGACATGCTCAAGGTACCCAAATCAACCATGATATGGTCTTTGGTTGGATTAGGATATATCGTTATATTATTGAGTAGGTCCACAGTGCTATTAGAACAAAGTGTTCTGATAGTATCGGTCTTAATAATGTTTGAAGAGATAGTACCACATACATTAAAATACCTGTATTCGTACAATATGCAAGGTTTTAGGTTGTCAATTAGTAATGTATCTGTCATAAAGTATGTATCCCAGGTGGATTCATCTTTGGCTTTTATATCGATACGTATAGAGTCCACATTTTCTGTTGAAGTAAGTAGTCTAAAAGTGAAAGATTGAGAGGTTTTTGTTATAGTATCTAGTTCTGAACTGCCTCTACATGGGACACCTATAAACAGGCAATAGTCTTCTACTTCTCCAAATTCAAAAACAGGATCATCACAAGGTCCGTCAAACTCTTCAAACGACAATATAGCCCTCATAGAAGTATAGCCACTTTTGGCGTCTATGGGTACTTTTATTTCATCCGTAAAAGAATTTATATTGGGCCCTTGACTTATGATGTTTTCTTCAAGTTCATAAATACCATTCTGATTATAATCTATATAAACCTTTAAATATTCTGTAAAGGCATCACTTCTATATCCTACTTTTAAATTAAATGGGTAGTTTAGTCCTTGCGTCAAACTGATTTTGTTGAAACCAAAAAAGTGATTATACCCGTTAGGTTCATTCTTTGTCTGATTAATAAATTCTCCTATCTGAAGTGTTTCAATCCATTCTTGTGAATTGTCCTTTCGACCAAATTGACAAAAAATATTTTCAGTACATGATCCACAGGGTGAACTGACTATGTAGTTTAGGCTTGTCGGTGAGCTATTATTAAATTTTAGACATTGGGATTGAATATTAAATTTAATAGTTTGACATTCTGAAAGTTGGCTCCATTCAAATTCTTTATTGGATATTAAAGTATCGATTTCATTTCCATTATTGATGGAGTAAGTCACAAGATATAAAGCATCTTCATTATGATTAAGATTGAAGCTTATCTTATCACTATCTATTTTAATTTGACTTACGGTAGGAAGTAAACAACACCCTTGGGTTTTAAAAAATTTAGAGTATCCAAACTCTGTGGCTAATATTCCACATATTGCACTCCATTGTATTTCATACTCCTCACAAAAGTCTAGGTCTTTTAATTCATAGCCACTCTTAATATTTTCAACCACCGTCCAACTTAATTCATACGATTTCCTATATCTTAATGAAATATTTTCACCACTATCAAATGGCCATGATACAACGACGGAGCTGTCTGAAGCTTGTAATGTAACCCCCGCTGGAGGAGAGCATTCATCACATAGTGTCATCAAATTAGATAAAGCATTATAGGCATTGACACGACCACCAGATGAAGTAATGTTTTCTAAAGTAGGATTGCTATCTACTCCCAGTAGTAACATGTCTTTGACTATAATTGCAGCCACATCTGGAGAGTAATAAATTAGGGAGTCAAAAACTTCACATGGAACCGAGTACATAAGAGCCACTAAGCCCGCTACGTGCGGTGAAGCTCCAGAAGTGCCACCAAAATTACCATAAGAGTTTCGAGTTACGGTATAAACTTGATGTCCAAAAGCACCTAAATCAACTGATTTTCTACCCCAAGCTGAGCCACCAGCGCTCAAACTTTTTTCATCTAGTCTATTTACATTGGTGACGATAATCAAGTATTCACTTTCACATGTACTTGGCATGTCGCCTACTTCATCTACATCTACATTTTTATTGGCAGTGGCGGCGATATTCAGTACACCTATGCTACCTAATGCATCATATAATTGACACCAAAGTTGTGCTTCTTCAGAAAACAATTCTTCAATGCCCCATGAAGCATTTGTAACTGCAATGAAAGCGCCTTGAGCTCCATTTGTTTGATTCCATAATTGTCTCATTTTATAAACATAACCATATGATGCTAAAGCACGGGCTTCTGTAGCTTGTCCATAGTTGATAGGAAGCAATTTTATTTTCCAGTTGACTCCTGAGACACCTTCTCGGTTATTTCCCACTGCACCTATAATGCCAGCTACCGGTGTCCCATGGCCACCACCTGTATAGACATCATCGTCTTGAGATTTCACATTCCACCCAAAATAGTCATCAATATAACCATTACCGTCGTCATCTATTCCATTATTGGGTATTTCTTTATGATTTATCCACATATTATCTCTCATATCAGGATGATTCCCATTGATTCCATCATCTAATACAGCTACCACTATAGTATCACCAGAGTAGGTCAATCCTCCAGTGGTTATTTCCCAAGCGCGAATCATATCCATATCAGCGCCGATTTTTCCATTATTTTGGCCCGTGTTTTCAAATTGCCATTGGTTGGGAAAAAGGGGATCATCCGGAGTTTGGCGTGTTGTTAATCTTTTGTTTTTTATATACCTGAGTATAGTTCTGCTCTGTCGAATTGTGGACTCTAAAGAAGCGGAGAAAGCACTGTTTTCGTCAACTGATACAAGCCATAAATTGAATGGTGACTCCATAAGATTTTCAACTTTTAGGTCTCTGTATCTTAAATCAGCTTTTGTCTGATGAATCCATCTGTGAAATTCATGATTTGTAATTACTTCAACAATGAATTGACCACGTATGATAATGTCATTGTTAGCCCATGCCTGTACTGATGAATTCGTACAAAATGTGTAAAAAATTAAACAGAATAAATATTGAAAAACAGAATTCATAGCTTATCACCAGCATTAATGATTAATATATATTGTAAAGGTAAATACTTTTTTTGATAGATACGTTTATTTAAAAATATTTTTGTGAAAAACTGTTTTGCAAATGACAATTATGTAAGGAATTTAGAGGTTAAAACTTAATTACAAGAAGTTAAAAGGTTTGTATTTAATAATAAAATCATTGAACACATATAAAATTTTAATAAAT
>DAIPYV010000238.1:0-4225 GCA_036782555.1 Saprospiraceae bacterium | reverse complement strand
ACTTATCTTATGATGCTGAAAAGTATAAAGAATATTGGGCAGCTTATGATGTGCCCAGGCATTTATGGCATTTTACCCCGCAGACAATCCATGTTTTGGCTGATAAGTACGGATTCCATATCGTCAAAAAGAAAAGTATGCCTTTTGATCCCTTTTATAATTCAATGTTGAGTTCTAAGTATAGGGAGGATGTGTTTCCATTGATGACTGGATTTTTTATAGGTTTTGTAGCACTTATAAAAGGGTGGATAAATGTGGATAAGGCATCTTCGATTATATATATTCTTGAAAAACGCTAATGGAGTTTTTTGCCTCTATTTATTTTACCAATTTTTTAACACCCAAATGACAACTAACTATAATTTTTAATCGTTCTAACCCTATAAAATTTAAAATATCATGATAAGAATATTTGTTTTAGCTGCATTTTTAGTGAGTTTTTCTGTATCTCACGCTCAAATAAACGACCTGCTCAAAAAGACTAAGAATAGTGCAATGTCTCTCTCTAAAGTAGGATTATCTACTGAGGATATCGCTATGGGACTCAAAGAGGCCCTGAATAATGGTGTGGATCAAGCTGTAAAAAGTTTATCAGCGGATAAAGGATATTTAGAGAGCCCTTATAAAATTTTGATTCCTCAAGACGCTCAAAACATCATTGATAAAGTCAAAATGGTCCCAGGATTTCAAGATGTGGAGACCAAACTTATCAATCAAATGAATGAAGCCGCTTCAATAGCAGCCAAAAAGGCCACACCTATCTTTCTAAACGCTATCAAAAGCATGAGTTTTGAAGACGCTAGAGCTATACTGACAGGAAGTGAAAATGCAGCTACCACTTACCTAGATAAAACATCAAGGAATGCACTCTATGCTGAATTCATGCCTGTCATCCAAACAAGCCTAGACCAAGTCAATGCTAGGACTTACTGGACATCAGTAGTACAGGCATATAACAAAATTCCCTTCGTCAAAAAAATGAATCCTGAACTAGATGACCACGTCAATCAGAAAGCATTGGATGGGCTCTTTTCATTAGTAGCTGTAAAAGAAAAAGGTATCAGAACAGACGTCAATCAAAGAACAAGTGAAACACTTAAGCGTGTTTTTGGAAATTAAAACAATTTATTTTGCTAAATTTTACTACTAAGTATCAAAAGTGTCTTACATTTGCAATCCAAACGTAAATGAGTAATGAGGCAAATATCTGGTATATTTACAGCTTTCGTTGCTACATAGGCCTTGCTAAAAAAGAAAAGACATACGAAATAGTTAATTATTTTAACCATATAGACACATAGTTCCGTCGCTTTGGAATTTATTGTAATAAGATTGAGATAGCATGCTAAAGCACTTAAACATAGGATATGTGTTATATTAAAGTGCTTTAGCACTCTATGTGAAACTAAAAAAATGAATATTTAGTGACTATTTGCCCATGTGGTTTAAAATTTTTATTTAATTGTTTAAAACTATTTTAAATTGTAGATGCACGGTTTTTTGAAGTATTTTTCATATTTCCGTGCACTTGATGATGAAAAATAGGTATAAATCATAAATAAAAATGGTCAATAATAGTTTTAAGCAGACCCTACAGATACTGATTTGTATGCTATTGTGGGATTCGGTGGTGTGGTTTTAGGGTGTCAGAGTGTGGGGCGCAATAGTCAGTTTTTAACTTATAAATCAGGGTGAGATTTCAGAGCAGCCCGACTTGATACATTGGAACAAAATTAATCTTATCTATTTGGCCTCTTTTACTTTTAGAAAAAACAATAGATTCCTTAATTTGCTTATTATTATCCAAAAGGTAATGCAGACTTTTTAAACTTCCCTTGTCACCAGATTTAACTTCAATTGGGATTATTTCACCACTTTTTGTTATTATATAGTCTACCTCTGATGCAGCGCCAGGTTCGGTCCTAGCCCAATAATATAGTTTGTTTTGCTTGAAAATTAGTTCTTGTCCAATATATTGCTCTGCCATAAATCCTCTAAACTGTGCCGACCATTTATCTTTTTGAATCCTATCTGAGGGAGTTAAACCACTTAATTTGGATAATAGGCCAATATCTGAAAAAATCAATTTAAATTGTTTTCCTGATGGTAAAAGCGGCAAACCAGAAATACCAACGTTTTGAACCTTATGAATTAGTCTTGCTATACTCAAAACTGTAACACCTTTTTTTACTGTTACACCAGAAAAATTATTAGATAGTTTCGTATATATCCCTTGATTACCTATATGTTTAGATAACCCTCCTAGTATTTCTAATAAACAATCTTTATTTACTACTGGCTGATACTTACCAAAATCATTTTCATAAGCATATAATAGATCTTCTTGTATTTTTTGGACTTTAAAATAGTCTTTGTCCAATACATAAGACTGAACAACTTCCGGCATTCCACCGATAAAAAAATAGTCATCTAAGTAATCATAGATTTTATTTTCAATATAATTTGGAATCTCTTTCTCGTCTGAAATGTATTGCCATAATTGTTCTTGTCCTAAGGCCAATAAAAATTCCTGAAAATTCATTGGATACATGTACATCATCTCAACTCTTCCCACAGGAAATGAAATATTACGAAATTCAAAGTCTAAGAGAGAACCAGCTGAAATCAATGGAATATGGTGGCTGTCTTCATAAAAATATCGGAGACTCTTAAATGCATTAAGACAAGATTGAATTTCATCAAAAAATAATAAATTTTTTCCAGAATGTATGTTTACTCCCAACAGTATTTCCATTTCTTTAATAATTCTTTTTACATCTAAGTTATATTCAAATACGGAATGAAGGTCTTTCCTTTTCTCAAAGTTAATTTCGATCACTTTTTCGAAATGGTTATTTCCAAATTCCCTTATTGTGTAGGATTTTCCAACTTGCCTGGCTCCAGAGAATATTAGAGGTTTTCTATTAGTGCTGTTTTTCCATTCTACCAATTTTTTATCTATGATTCGCTCCATAACTATATCAATTTAAGAGGCAAAAATACATTTATTTTTGATTATATTTATAATTATGTTCATTAAATCATACTCATTCTTGCGATTAAAGGTCATTATATTAAATTAGTAATTAGTTTTAAAGGTCATTATTCTAAATTAGTGTTATATTATTAATAGCTTTATTGGCTATATAATGAGTAATTAACTCTTATTTACAACTGTCTGCATGCTCAGTAGAATTCCTAATACTATTAATTAATATATTTGATTAATAACTAACATGAGTGCTGTAAAATAATAACTTTTATAGCTTTTCGGATACAATTTATTTTTATTTTACATAAATAACCTTGGAAGAGCTCAAGTCCAACATATTAAGTTTTGATTGGAGATAGAATATTTTTTTGATCGAATTATTCATTAACATTTATTCTATATCCTTTTTTTGATATCTAACACTTTGAGTAAAGTTTTCTATACGGTGGTGTTCTCTGTAGTCCCCGAAACGCAATTTCCACAAAGACTGCTTATTTGAATTGAGCCTTGTGTACCTCTTGGAAACTGAATAAAAGATAAGCATTCGGGTAAAAGAAAAAGGTATCAGAACAGACGTCAATTAAAGAACAAGTGAAACACTTAAGCGTGTTTTTGGAAATTAAAACTATTTATTTTGATAAATTTTACTACTAAGTATCAAAAGTGTCTTACATTTGCAATCCAAACGTAAATGAGTAATGAGACAAATATTTGGTATATTTACAGCTTTCGTTGCTGCATTTCTGATATTGCTGATGACACAGTTGATATGGGAGAGTATGTTTCCATTTCCTGTAGCATTAGATATTGACGATGTGATATCGTTGACAGATTGGATGTCAAATTTACCTACCAAAGCCTATATCATCATTGGAGTTAGCCATGTTTTAGCTATATTCTTTGCAGGTTTTATTAGTGCACTGGTAGCGGGTCGTAGTCGTATGACTGTAGGTATCATTACTGTATTTATTGCCTTTGTAGGTGTCATTATTTACTTATTTACTTACAATTTTCCCACCTGGTTTGTTGCTACAGATACCGCTTTGACAGCTATTATAGGATTCGGTGGTGTGGTTTTAGGGAGTCAGAGTGTGGTTCGGGATAATTAGGATCTGTTTAGTTAAAGAAACAAAACAATTGCGACTCTTTAGTCCAAATTTGATTCCGATCTATATGTATTTACTAAGCACATGACAAAAATTTAAAAATCAGATTAAATCTCTTAGTTAATCC
>DAIPYV010000237.1:0-4274 GCA_036782555.1 Saprospiraceae bacterium | reverse complement strand
ACATCTTCTTTTTTATCGAAAATGTCCATTATCGTAGCTATATGCTCGTCAGTCAGCACATTATTATTGGTAGCTTTTTTAAAGAAATCTTCGCCACTGGCATCAATAAACTGTGTTTTAGTATCTGTTTTGTGTTTGGAAAGTACCAAAAGACTTACCGCTATCGAAGTACCATAAAACAAATTGGGTGCTACGGAAATAATGGTTTCTACAAAGTTATTATCTACTAAATACTTTCTTATCTTCTGTTCTGCACCACCCCGATAAAAAATACCAGGGAAACAAACAATAGCTGCTCTACCTTTGCTAGATAAATAACTGAGTGCGTGTAATACAAAAGCAAAATCTGCTTTAGATTTTGGAGCCAACACACCGGCAGGAGCAAAACGGTCATCGTTAATTAGGGTTGGATCGCCATCACCAATCCAATTGATAGAGTACGGAGGATTAGAAACGATGGCATCAAAGGGTTTTTCATCGGCAAAATGAGGATGGGTAAGTGTATCGCCTAAAACAATGTTGAACTTATCGTAATTGATGTTGTGCAAAAACATGTTCATTCTTGCCAAGTTGTAGGTTGTATGGTTGATTTCTTGACCAAAAAAGCCTTCTTCTATGATGTGGTTGTCAAAGTGCTTCTTTCCTTGTAGAAGCAAAGAGCCAGAACCCGCTGCTATGTCTAACATTTTGTTGACTTTCAGTTGCTTGTGTAAGGCTAACTGAGCAATAAGTTTAGATACCTGCTGTGGCGTAAAAAACTCACCCCCTGATTTGCCTGCGTTTTGAGCATAATTGCCAATTAGAAATTCATAGGCATCACCAAAAAGGTCAATTTCATTGTCTTCAAAATTACCAAAATTAAGTTCTTCTATTCCTTTTAAGACTTTAGCTAAGGTATTATTTTTACTTTCAACGGTATTACCTAATCGCGTACTTGTTGTGTCAAAGTCGGCAAACAATCCTTTTATATCGGGTTCTGATGGATAACCGTTTGCAGAACTTTCAATAGCGTCATAAATCGCTTTTAAGTCTGTGTTTAGATTAGGGTTAGTATTGGCTGTTTTGGCAACATTCACAAAAAGTTGACTTGGATAAATAAAATAACCTTTGGTTTTTATCGCATCATCTTTTATTTCAGGTGTGATTACATCGTCTGATAGTTTTGCATATTCAATTCCTTCATCACCACCTTCAATGTAATTGGTGAAGTTTTCACTAATGAAGCGATAGAACAGCGTACCTAAGACAAACTGTTTAAAGTCCCAACCATCCACTGAGCCACGAACATCGTTGGCTATTTTCCATATTTTATTTTGTAATTCTGCTCTTTGCGCTGTACTTGTCATTTCTTATCTTTTATTAAGTCTGTTGGTTTCACTCCTAAAATATTGGCAATTTCAAAAATCACCTCAAGCCTTGGCTGCTGTCTGTTTTGCACATAGCCATTGACCATGTTGTAACTTTTTCCCAGTTTTTCAGCCAACCAGATTTGTTTTATTCCTTTCTCTTCTAACACTTCCTTTATTCTGTTCATGTCTTTTTGAAATGTGTCCGCAAAGATAGAATTAATTTTTCGACTATCTTATTATTCAATATAAAAAGTGTATGGATTATTGTCGTTCTGTCTGTCGGTCCGGCGGCAAAAAATAGCTCTTTTAGTTTTTTGAGCGGTGACTCTAGTGTCGGCAAAAACCAAATGTGCCAATTGTGTGTGGGCTATTTATAGTGAGTGATAACGGCTGTGCTTTGCGACGTGCCGTCTCGTTAGGGCGGCATGTCGTCAAAGCACTTGTTGTCATCTGGTTGTATCCTTTACTATCTTCATTATCATTATTGTTTTACAAATTTGAAGTTTTCAGTTTTCTTTCCATTAAGTACTCGTATGTTGTATAATCCTGTACTAAGACTTGATATATCAATTTGTCCATTCGTTGATGTTGTCGAATGTAAAACTAATTTTCCCATCATGTCATAAATTTCGAAATTGAATGTATCTTTATATTCTAAAATTGTAACATGATTATTCGCAGGATTTGGATATACTTTTTTGCTAACATGGGGGGCATTTTCAACTGTATTAGAAATAATGTTCAACTTCCTAGTATCTAATAAAGCATTACAATGATAGTCCTGTCTAACAAAAAGTGGAATTTGACTTACATGGATTTGATTTATATGTAGTAGTAAATTCCTATCAGGTGTCCAAAACATTGCCTTGACACCAAAACGATCATCAGGATTGTCTGTCATCAAATCTTCTTTCAATGTTAGATTGCCTTTACCATCAGATAAGTATATTTTTATTGTCGTAGGCTCTGTTTCGCTCCAGTCCGAAATAGCTACTACACTGCCTTCCATATCATGCATGGGTAAACTTATGCTTAATGCGGTTTCTGCTGCTGGGAGTTCTATTTTTTCCCATAATTTTCCTCGAGTGTCAAATGTATATATGACCTGTTTTGAGATGTTGCTTATACCATATAAGTTAAATTTGTCGTTTGTTATGCCGTTATGATAAAATGTGAGAGCTTGCAATGAGGTATAATTTTCTATTAAACTTGTGATGTCATTATTTTCTATCACATTCATGTCATTATCTATCAGTAGACTATGGATTTTGTACAATGTGCTATTCACTGGGTCTCTTGTCTCTACTAATGCCACGTATTTGTTATCCAATATCTCATAAACTTGAGTCCTATTTATCCAATAATCGAATTCTATTTCATTTACAATGCTGTCAAGAGTATGACCATTTTCACTAAGAAAATATTTTTCTAAACTAAATTTTGTGCATTCTTGTGGACATTTTCTTACCATCATTAGATACTCTACCGTAGAATTTTTTCTATATACAAAAGTGTGCCTCCCTGTTCCTGGCGCTCCACTAAACAGTTGTCGATTTTTTGGATCTTCTCTTGATGTTATTTCATAAAGTAAATTTTCGCAATCAATCAAATTGTACTCTGCTACACCAATCGTACTTCTTGCCCACACACCAACGTTAAGTGGAATTTCTTTAAAAATACTAAAACCAAGCTTATCTTCGTCAATGTAGGGTGAAACCGCATACTCTCTCAGGTTCCTATCAAAAAATCTATTTTCTTGACATATCTCCTCACCTGTAGCTACATCTATCTTTTGAATAAAATATCCTGAAAAAGCGAAATCAAAATTATTGGCAACTTGGTATAGGTATCCATTATGAAATATTGGCAAATTATGATAATCGAATCGCATTCTTGGTCGTAACGTGGATGTCTCTAGATCTGGATTCCTTGTGTAAGTACTCCACAATATACTCTCTGACTTCCAATTAATTGGGTTAAATATTTGTGATCTTAAGGGCAATACAAACACCATAGAGAGTACTATAAAATATAATTTGTTTATTAATTGTCGCATGACTGAATATTTAGAAAGGTGCAGCTAAAATTTTATTTAAATTAAAATCTTTAGCTGCACCTTAGGTTATAAAAGTTTTGTTACTATTTTTATAAGCTAATCATTTAATGAAAGTTAATAATTGGACTTTTTATGAAATACAATTATATTGGCCCACAAACTCTACCACATTTTGGATCTAAAAGTATGCTATTTGGTTGACACTCTGGCACTATATCTGGACATGGTGGACCTGATGTTAAGAAGAAAGGGGTTTCAAAGGTCAAATAAAACCCTGATGCGTTTATACACCCACTTGTCAATCTTATACAGCATTGCCCACCACAAATTGTTCTTCTAATTACAGTTGTTTGTTTACCTTCTCTTATAACGGGGACTCTACATTTGAAAGAGCAAAGTTCTGTTGCCCATTCTGCACTCCACGTTCTTGAAGGACATGCAGCATAAGGTAATCCTGAACCAAATATGGTGTTCTGAATATAGCTTTGCTGAGTAACTAAGGACAACTGATATTCCAAAATATCCTCCTGATTTGCTCTCTCAGCTGGCGATAAGTTGTCGAGCCATGTTTGTAATGCAGGGCAGTTTCCAACTTCAGCATTAAAATTAGAGAAACTGAAAGACCATTGACCATTATTAACGTTGTAACACTCTAAAACGTCAAAGGTTATTTGAAAATCATTACAGGCTGGTCTAGTGCCTACTGGTGGTGGATTAAACTGTGCTGGTAACGAACCAATAGCTGTAATTTCAAACCATTGAGTACAATTTGTGTTACCGCCTGTGCCTGTGGAAGGAAAACATGTTGATGCAGAAGAAATATTTCTTGATTCCAACTCTATTTGACTATTACCTTTTCCATTGACTAA
>DAIPYV010000236.1:0-4280 GCA_036782555.1 Saprospiraceae bacterium | reverse complement strand
CTGAGAGAGTTCGTGTCGTCCTATTAAGGCTGAGATAACCGAGGCCCACCTCAAGTAAAAATCCGATTCTTAGTCTTATTTCTTTTAAAACTTCGTGCGCGACAGTCTTTTGTTTATCAGTCAAATGTTGGGGCAACTCTACTATCCATTCATAAAGTTCATCTAAATTCATGGTGGCCAATTCACCGATGTGTTTTTCGCCCAATTTGAAGTGTAGAGACTCTTTTTTGAGGCGATAGCCAGCACAATCAGGACAAGTCGTGATACTCAAAAAATCCTCAGCCCAAGAACGGATTTTCTCAGATGAGCTGTCTTTGTACCAGCGTTCTAACATAGTGCAGAGACCTTCACTAGCCAAATCAAAAACGTAGTCATTGTGTACAAAACCATAGTTGGGATTCATACTTTCAGACCCACCATAAAGCACAGTTTTTAAAGCATCCTCAGGCCAATCTTTGATCGGAGTGTCATAAGTAAATTTGTACTTTTTAGCTATTTTTTGCAGTTGTGTAAAGGTATTGTTCTGTCTTACAGCTCCTAGAGGTTTGATACCTTCCTGATAGATAGTGAGACTGGTATCAGGTACAATTTTTGAAAGGTCAGCTTTATGCATTTCACCTAGGCCATTGCACGTCGGACAGGACCCATATGGGCTATTGAATGAAAAATTATTGGGTGAAGGCTCTTCATAGGATAATCCTGATATAGGGTCCATGAGACTTTTTGAAAAAGCATTTATCTCATCTGTTTCTATGTTTAAAATCAAAAGTGAATTACCCCCAGTTTTTAAAGCTGTCTGCAAAGATTTGATAATTCGATCTTCCTTGGCCTTTTCTACTTTTATTCTGTCAATGACTATCTCTATATCGTGTACTTTGTATCTATCGACTTGAAGGCCGGGACTTAAATCTAATATTTCTCCATCCACACGGACTTTAGTATACCCTTTCTTGCGTGTTTGGTCAAAGAGTTCTCTATAATGGCCTTTTCTGGCTCTAATCACAGGGGCGAGTATGGCTATTTTTTGTTCCTCATAGTGCTTCATCACATAGTCGATGATTTGTTCTTCGGTGTATTTTACCATTTTTTCACCAGTGATGTAAGAATAGGCGTCACCAATACGAGCATAAAGGAGGCGAAGGAAATCGTATATTTCAGTAGTAGTACCTACCGTAGAGCGGGGATTCCATGCTGTTGTTTTTTGTTCTATGGATATCACAGGGCTGAGTCCGTCTATTTTTTCGACATCTGGCCTGTCCATTGAACCGATGAACTGCCGTGCATAGGCAGAAAAAGTCTCCATATACCGCCTTTGCCCTTCTGCATACAAAGTGTCAAATGCTAAAGACGATTTTCCACTACCACTCAATCCTGTGATGACGACCAGTTGATTACGAGGTATTTTTACAGAAACGTTTTTGAGATTATGCTCTGCGGCACCTATGATTTCTATATATTCATGACCTATGGTATCTTGGTTTTGCTCTATTTTATCAGGCATAAATGGATATTGATATATTGAGTAGTGATAACGAAAGAGCGGTTATTATGTTTAAAATATTAAATGATGTAGAAACTGAAAATTCTGGTGATATAGAAACCCTATTTAGGTAGGGTGTACCAACATAAGCCAGAATCTCAGCTAAAAATTAAAGAGCATTGGTTTCTTGACCTTTTGAGCGGGTCAATATCTTCCAGAATATACAATACTTGGCCCACATTTAAAAATGAACCGTTAAAATATTAAGAACTTAATGAACTAAAAAAAATGCAAAAGCATAATATCGGATAAATAAAATTATATTATATCCGATATTTAATAAAATTGTTGTACCTTTGTGGTATGAAATATGAATTCAATATAGGGCAATTGAGTGAGACCACCATGCGATTGGTTCAATCTGTACATCAAAAGAAGTTGAGATTAGACACCTTTCGTCCTATTCCTTTTGTGGTTTTACAAAGTATTAATGAAACCTTAAATATAGAATGGACCTACAATTCCAATCACATTGAGGGCAATACCCTTACACTGCAAGAAACCCGTATGGTACTGGAAGATGGTATCACTGTGGGTGGTAAATCCTTAAATGAGCATCTAGAAATCGTAAACCATAGAGAGGCGATACACTATATAGAATCTTTGGTTTCACCCGATTATGTACTCAGGGAAAGAGACATTCTAGATGTGCATGAGTTGGTACTTAACAAAATTCAAAAGGATTTTGCCGGTAGGTTTCGCACGGCTGGTGTGCGGATTGGTGGCGCTAATTTTATTCCGCCCAATGCACTTAAAGTGCCCGATTTGATAACCGAACTTATCGATTGGGAGAATACTAGCACGATGGATATTCTTGAAAAAGTTACTTTATTTCATCATCGCTTTGTATGGGTACATCCATTTTTTGATGGCAATGGCCGCACTGTTCGCTTATTAATGAATTTACTATTGATGAAGGAAGGCTATCCGCCTGCTATTATTTTGGGTGTGGACCGGAAGCGATATTATCAAGCCTTAAATCAAGCCAATCAAGGAGTTTTTGATAAGCTCCTGTTTCTTGTAGCGCAAGCTGCCGATAGATCGCTTACCATCTACTTGAATAGTCTAGAAGATACAATGGATGATTTTGATGCGATTTCTAATATCGTCAAAGAGCCCGAAGTACCTTATGGTCAGGAATATGTGAGTTTATTGGCCCGCCAAGGCAAAATAGAAGCCTATAAAGAAGGACGGGTATGGTACACCTCCAAAAAATCAATTGCTAATTATTTAAGGGAAAAGGATAAAGCCTCTTAATATCTCAATGCCATTTCATATTGAAAAGATAACCTTTATAAAAATAAAATAGGGTAGGCTTAAAGTTGATTGAACAATTTAGATGTAAAAACTATTTTAATAAATTGTCTATCTCTTCAAAAATTAATCATTATGCCTTTAGATAAAAATGGAATAGCCCGACGAATAGCCCAAGAAGTCCAAGATGGATATTATGTCAATCTAGGTATTGGGATACCCACTTTGGTGGCCAATTTTGTGCCTGATGGCCTTCAAGTGGAGTTTCAGAGCGAAAATGGTGTATTAGGCATGGGGCCATTTCCCTATGAAGGAGAAGAAGATGCCGATGTGATCAACGCGGGTAAACAGACTATTACTACATTGCCTGGCGCTAGTTTTTTTGATTCGTCCCTGAGTTTTGGAATGATCAGAGGCCAACATGTAGATTTAACCATATTGGGAGCGATGGAGGTTTCTGAAAAAGGAGATATTGCCAACTGGAAGATACCAGGTAAAATGGTCAAAGGCATGGGTGGCGCCATGGATTTAGTGGCCTCTGCCGAAAATATTATAGTAGCCATGATGCATGTCAATAAAGCTGGACAGTCCAAGCTTCTCAAGGAATGTTCGTTACCGCTGACAGGTGTGGGCTGTGTCAAAAAAATAGTGACAGAACTCGCAGTTATTGAAGTGACTGACAGAGGATTTAAACTATTGGAGCGTGCTCCTGGTGTAAGTGTAGAACATGTTATCAACAGTACAGAAGGCACTTTGATAGTAGAAGGGGATGTTCCTGAGATGTCTGTCTGAGAAGCAAATTAAAAGCAATAGATATTAGGAAATAGTTATAACAAACAATACTTTCACACAATTAATACTGAACTTTTTGTGTGCTCAATTTCCAGAGTTTGAAAGCTTCCAAGGCTTCGTCTCTCATTAGCTGTTCAGTGGGTAACTTTCTATCCGGAATGGACAATTCTAATTCTTCGTATATAAATTGGTCATCAAAATCTATAAATGCCGCATCAGCCTTAGTGTTGGCATAAAATACTTGAGAGGGTCTAGCCCAATAAATAGCGCCTAGACACATCGGACATGGTTCACAACTGGTATAGATCACACAATCCTCCAACTGGAATGTGCCTAAAGTGGCACAGGCATTTCTTATGGCCATCACTTCGGCATGGGCTGTAGGATCATTGCTTGTGGTGACAGAATTGACGCCTGTAGCTATGATTTTACCGTTTTTTACGATGACAGCACCAAAAGGACCACCATGACCAGATTTTACATTTTGAATAGAAAGTTTTATGGCTTCTCGCATGAATTTTTTATGAAGGTCTGACATTGTATTTGTGATATTTGTGATGTAAAATTAATAAACATTGTCTGAAAATTATAGTTTATATGTTAAAGTTGCAGTAAAATGTCAAAAAAACAGCCAAGATACTTGACTTATTGTTAAAAATACATTTACTTAGCGTGTTGGTTTGAACGAAATCAC
>DAIPYV010000235.1:0-4299 GCA_036782555.1 Saprospiraceae bacterium | reverse complement strand
CACAGGTATAGACCCACACACTGCCGAAATAGTAGGTATGTCTTTTTCTGTGACGGCGGGCGAGGCTTACTACGTTCCTACACCTGCAGATAGAAATCAAGCACTCGATGTGATTCATCCATTCAAAGCCGTATTAGAAAATCCTAATATAACAAAGGTAGGTCAAAATATAAAATATGATATGACCATCATGAAGTGGTATGGTGTAGAGATACAAGGCCCATTGGTGGATACTATGATAAAACATTATCTTTGTGAACCCGATCTGAGACATAAATTGGACTATCTGACAGAATCCTATCTGGACTATAAGATGGTACCCATAGAAAGCCTTATAGGTAAGGGCGCCAAGCAACTCAGTATGCGTGATGTAGATATTCATAAAATCACAGAGTATGCTGCCGAAGATGCAGATTTGACCCTACAGCTTGTACCAGTATTGGACAAAATGATGCAGGAAAACGAACTAGAAGATTTATACAAAACCATAGAAGAGCCGCTTATTAGAGTATTGTGTGATATGGAATACGAAGGAGTGCATCTGGATGCTCATTTTTTAAATGAATACTCTAAAGAATTGCAAAAACTCATAAACACTAAAGAACAGGAAATATACAAATTAGCTGGGTCACCATTCAATATTTCATCACCTAAACAAGTGGGAGAAATATTATTTGAAAGACTTAAAGTGAAATACAGGTGGAAAAAAACAAGTAGTGGTCAATACTCAACAGACGTAGAGAAACTTACCGAATTGGCAGGAGAACATCCCGTTATCGACACTATTTTAGAATATCGAAAGCTCACCAAACTATTGTCAACTTATGTGGATGCATTGCCGACAATGGTCAATCCCAAAACAGGAAGAATACACTCCAATTTTAATCAAGCGCGAGCCGCCACGGGTAGATTGAGTTCTGAAAACCCCAATTTACAGAACATACCAATAAGGGATGAAGCGGGAAGAGAAATCCGAAAGGCTTTCATACCGAGAGGAGAAGATTATCTTTTTGTAGCAGCGGATTACTCTCAGATAGAACTTCGTCTCATTGCTGAAATCAGTCAAGATCAATCTATGTTGGAAGCTTTTGAAGCGGGCAATGATTTTCATAGAGCTACAGCGGCGAAGGTATATGGTGTGCCTTATGAAGATGTCACATCAGATCAGAGAAGAAATGCTAAAACAGTTAATTTTTCTATCACATACGGAGCTGGAGCCACCAATCTATCTCGACAATTGAATATAACAAGAAATGAAGCTACGGAACTTATTAAAAACTATTTTAAAGAATTTCAAGGCCTCAAAAACTATATGGACGACACTATCAAGTCAGCACGTGAACTAGGTTACGTCAAGACACTTTTGGGCAGAAGGCGTAACCTCAGAGATATCAATTCCAGAAATTCTCTCACAGCATCTAATGCTGAGCGTATGGCTATAAATACACCTATACAAGGCACAGCCGCCGACATGATTAAGATAGCCATGATCAACATTCATCGAGATATTAAGGATAAAGCTCTCAAATCTAAGATGATTCTGCAGGTACATGATGAATTGGTTTTTGATGTACATAAATCAGAATTAGAAATAATAAAAGAGATCATTACCGATCGAATGAAAAACGCTATCAAAGGTTTGAGAGTACCTATATTGATAGAGATAGGTGTAGGCCAAAATTGGTTGGAGGCGCATTAATATCAATGTGTTAATATTAGTTATTTGTTATAAAATTTCCTTAAATTTTGTCAATTTATTTAAAAAAGGTACTTTTGTGCCGCTAATTCTGAAAATCAAGAATACATAATTAGAATTAGCCAACAGTCAAAATTCAATTTAACAATTATTTTTTAAACGATTAATCAACACAGTATGGGACAAAGTTTAATTTATTTAATTCCTATTTTTGGAATTTTAGCTCTTTTATTCACTTTTTGGAAAAGTGGTTGGGTGACTAAGCAAGAAGTAGGAAATGAGAGAATGGCAAGGATAGCTGCAAGTATTGCGGATGGTGCTATGGCATTCTTGAAAGCAGAGTATAAGGTGCTTTCAATATTTGTAGTAGCGGTGGCTATTTTGATGGGTATTAGTGGTAATATGGAAGGGTCTTCACCATTAGTGGCGTTGTCTTTCATTATAGGAGCTATATGTTCAGCATTAGCGGGTTTTATAGGTATGAAAGTAGCCACAAAGGCCAATGTGCGTACCACTAATGCAGCTAGAACAAGTTTGGGCAAAGCTCTTGAAGTAGCTTTTGCAGGAGGTTCTGTTATGGGAATGGGTGTTGTAGGATTAGGTTTATTAGGTTTGGGTTCATTGTTTGCCTTGTATATGGGAATGGGCTGGACGGATGCATCTGGTATGAATGACATCAATAAAGTCATCACAGTATTGACAGGCTTTTCTTTTGGTGCTTCTTCTATAGCCTTATTTGCAAGAGTAGGTGGTGGTATCTATACAAAAGCGGCCGATGTAGGTGCAGACCTTGTGGGTAAAGTAGAAGCTGGTATTCCTGAAGATCACCCTCTTAACCCTGCCACAATAGCAGATAACGTGGGAGATAATGTAGGAGACGTAGCAGGAATGGGTGCAGACCTTTTTGAGTCGTATGTAGGATCTATCATTGGTACTATGGTTTTAGGTGCTTTGTACGTAGGTTTAGGAGGTTTCGAGGCGACTAATGACTTCAGTGGACTCAATGCAGTCTTATTACCACTTGTATTAGCTGGTGTGGGTATAATCACATCTATCATCGGTACATTTTTTGTAAAAGTAGCTGAAGGGGGTGATCCACAAAAGGCGTTGAATAGAGGAGAATTTGTTTCTGCAGCTTTGATGCTAGTGGCAACTTATTTTATAGTAATCAAAATGCTTCCAGAATCATGGGTGTATAAGGGAGTAGAATTCACTTCAATGGGTATTTTTTGGGCTGTTATTATAGGTTTAGCTGCGGGGCTTTTAATAGGAATTGTCACAGAATTTTATACAGGTACTGGTACTAAGCCAGTAAAATCTATAGTTAACCAATCATTGACTGGAGCTGCGACAAATATCATTGCAGGATTAGGTGTAGGTATGATGTCAACGGCTATTCCTATTATTATTTTAGCTTTAGCCATCATTGGTGCGCATCACTTTGCTGGTCTTTATGGTATAGCTATTGCAGCTGTAGGTATGCTTTCAAATACAGGTATCCAATTGGCAGTAGATGCTTACGGTCCTATTTCTGATAATGCCGGTGGTATCGCAGAGATGGCGGAGCTACCAAAAGAAGTGAGACAAAAAACAGATAAATTAGATGCTGTAGGTAATACTACTGCGGCCATAGGTAAAGGGTTTGCTATTGGTTCAGCGGCCTTGACAGCATTGGCTCTTTTTGCCGCTTATATGGCTACTGCGGGTATATCTCAAATAGACGTGGCAAAACCAACTGTGATGGCAGGTCTTTTATTGGGAGCGATGTTACCTTTCTTATTTTCAGCCTTATCTATGAATGCCGTGGGACGTGCAGCTATGGATATGATTCAGGAAGTGAGAAGACAATTTGCGGACATTCCAGAATTGAAAGCTGCATTGGCAGTCATGAAGAAAAATGACGGCAGCGACTACAAAACATGGAATGATGCTGATAAAGCAACCTTTGATGCAGCAGACGGAAAGGCAGAATATGGTAAGTGTGTAGAGATATCCACTAAGGCATCCATCCGCGAGATGGTATTGCCAGGAGTATTGGCTATAGTCTCTCCGGTATTCATCGGTTTTGCAGGTGGTGCAGAGATGTTAGGTGGTCTTTTAGCAGGGGTGACATCTTGCGGTGTATTGATGGCTATATTCCAGTCTAATGCAGGTGGTGCATGGGATAATGCCAAAAAAATGTTTGAAGAAGGTGTAGAAATCAATGGCAAAATGTACTACAAAGGCTCTGAACCGCACAAGGCGACAGTAGTGGGTGATACAGTAGGTGACCCATTCAAAGATACTTCAGGTCCATCACTCAATATCTTATTGAAGTTGATATCAGTAGTAGCCTTAGTATTGGCACCGTTCTTAGCATAAGGTTTACCGAAACGGCTTTATAAAGTTTTTATAAGAAAATATAAGCCCTTCCAAAAATTTTGGGAGGGCTTTTTTATTATTTATTTTCCTCTCTTTTTCACATCTTTCCTTTGACCCGTATTATGCATTAGAAAATCCCTGCCTGCCGATTAAACGTCAGTCAGGCAGGTATTCCGAAGCTAAACTGCTGCAAATCAGAAGCTTTGCCAATTTATCTTCTGTATGTCACAAAAGCACTTTGG
>DAIPYV010000234.1:0-4343 GCA_036782555.1 Saprospiraceae bacterium | reverse complement strand
GGATATTTATTACGACTATCAATTCTACATTTCCCATCTTATCCATTAAATTTTTTATTGCAAAATTTTGGTATGTGTTGCCTTTTTTTGTTTTTCCCATCTATGTATTTAGAGAGAGCCACTATTTTATAAAAGCATATAAGATATTGTATTATTTTTTATTGATAGTCGTCTGTATAGTATTAGTAAGGCATGCTTTGGAGGGTTTTACTTTTGCTGCGAGCTATGATGTGGTGAGGCCCTTTTTTAGAAATCATGTTAATTATGCGGCTATGACTGTCATAGTCTTACCTTTTGTGTGGGCATTTCTCAAAATAAATAAAACCAAGGGTAGGCCTTATCTCAAACTCGTTTTAGCTTTTATTATTTTTGTTGTGGGCATTTATTTTAGTTTTACAAGGGCCGCTATCTTATCAATGTTTATTGCTTGGGGGGCGTATTATATTTTTGAATACAAATTAGTAAAGCATACACTGATATTGACATCTATTATGCTGATTATAGGAGTGTCGTATTTGGCGTGGGATAACAAAT
Organism: Saprospiraceae bacterium; assembly: GCA_036782555.1. GTDB lineage: Bacteria > Bacteroidota > Bacteroidia > Chitinophagales > Saprospiraceae > OLB9. Next base: position 3,809 of record DAIPYV010000234.1, on the reverse strand, counting down.
ATATGGATTTTGCTCCAGATTTTGAAAAAACAATCACGCACACTGAGTTTGATAATCTCATCGAGGCTACCTATAAACTAGAAGACATATCTTCAATGGAGCGCGTTTACAGATGGATGGCTGGAGCTGAAATGATCAAAGAAAAATTTTGGTTGGGTTTTGGTCCGAGCACTTTTTATTCCAATTATAAATCTTATTCTATTTCTAGTTTTCAGACCTATGTCAGCGATAATCCTGAAAAATCAGGTATTCATAGCTATTTTTTAATGACATGGGTAGAGCAAGGCATGGTAGGTTTATTAATTTTTTTATCTTTGTGTTTCATCATATTAATTTATGGTCAAAATGTCTACCATGCTGCTACAGATTCTGATGACAAGTATTTTATTATGGCGACATTACTCAGTCTTATTATCATATTGGCCATGAATCTTATCAATGATCTCATAGAGACCGATAAGGTAGGACCTTTTTTCTTTTTTAATGCTGCTATCATTTTGTTTTATTTTGGGAAGTATAAAAAAGAACTCGGTAAAGCTCAAAATTAAGGATTAGGCCACTTTTTTGTGGTAAAGAGACTGTTTTTATACTTTTGTTTTATTTTTTTGTTCATATCATAATAATTTATGCCTATGTATCATTATAAGTTGTGTTGACGATGGTCAAAAAATAAATATTTTCTTAAAATTGATAATTTTATTCAACAAGAATGAAAAAATAAAATTATTATTCATAATTTAGCGCAAGTTTTGAGATTTTAAAATTATTTGTTTAAAATTATATGCATTAATCATTTATTTTCAGCATTTTATTTTAATTTGTCTAAATGACAAAAGCATCTCAAAGTTTTTTTACCCATAAACATAAATACCCAAACGAATGGACAGATTAAAAGAAAAGTTTTACGAAAAATCACTAGTATTAAAAGAAGAGGTTAAAAATTTAACTAAGAATCATGGCGATGTTCACGTAGGGGATATCACTTTGTCACAAGTTATAGGAGGCATGCGCGGACTTAAAAGTATTCTGTGGGACACTTCATCTCTTGACGCAGAGGAAGGCATACGATTTAGAGGTTATAACATACCTCAGTTGAGAGAGTTGTTGCCGAGAGTGCCTAATGGAAAAGAGCCGTTGCCCGAAGGTCTCTTTTGGTTAATGTTGGCAGACGAAATACCTACAGAAGAGGATGTAAGATGGCTTTCTAGTGAATGGGCTAAGAGGAGTGAAGTGCCTGATTATGTATTCAAGGCCTTGGATGCATTGTCACAAGATACACATCCTATGACTCAGTTTAGTATGGCAATATTGGCCATGCAAAACGATAGTATTTTTGCCAAAAGATACGAAGAAGGCATGAATAAAAATGATTATTGGGATGCAACGTACGAGGATTGCATGAATTTGATAGCCAGATTGCCCATAGTAGCCGCCTATATATACAGACGTACTTTTTTTAATAATGAACATATAGCATCTGACAAAACTTTGGATTGGGGTGGTAATTATGCTCAGATGTTAGGTTTTACAGATCCTGATTTTAAAGCTTTAATGCGATTATATTTGACTATTCACGCAGATCATGAAGGAGGGAATGCTTCTGCACATACCATGCATTTGGTAGGTTCTACTTTGAGTGATGCTTACTATTCATTCAGTGCTTGTATGAATGCTTTAGCAGGGCCGCTACACGGTTTAGCTAATCAAGAAGTGATCAAATGGATTTTTGAAATGGTGGATAAATTGGGTACCAATAGTCCTACTCCTGACCAAATAAGACAATACGTATTAGATACTCTCAATAGTGGGAAAGTTGTGCCAGGGTACGGCCATGCTGTGTTAAGACAGCCCGATCCTCGATTTACAGCACAAATGGTTTTTGCTAAGGGAAATATTAAAAATGACCCGATAGTGCAGATAGTATGGGATTTGTTTGATATCGTACCAGATGTATTGGGCAGCCTAGGTAAAGTCAAAAATCCATGGCCAAATGTAGATGCTCATTCCGGGGCTCTATTAGTTCACTATGGATTAAAAGAGTATAATTATTATACAGTTTTATTTGGTGTATCTAGGGCCTTAGGTGTTTGTGCGGCTCAGTGTTGGTCAAGAGCCTTAGGGTTACCTTTAGAGAGACCAAAGTCTGTCACAACGGAATGGTTAAAAAATTTAGTCAATCAAAATTAAATATAAAATATGAACTTTCCTGATAATTTAAAATATACCAAAGAGCATGAATGGCTCAGAATAGATGGTGATGTAGCCTATATTGGTGTTACTGATTTCGCACAGAGCGAATTGGGTGAGATTGTTTACGTTGAGGTAGACACTGTAGGCCAGACTTTGAGTAAAGATGAGGTGTTTGGAACGGTAGAAGCTGTTAAAACAACATCTGATTTATTTATGCCTGTGAGTGGCGAAGTCTTGGAATTTAATCCAGAACTAGATGAGTCCGAAAACGATAATCCAGGCGTTATTAATGAAGACCCTTATGGTGAAGGATGGATAGTCAAAGTGAAACTGTCTGACTTATCAGAAGTGGACCAACTTATGGATAGTGCATCATACAATGAGCTTGTAGGGTAAAAAATTTAAAAAAAATTCATTTTTTTTTTAGATTTTTTTGGTGGGAATAAAAAAAGATTAATATCTTTGCGGCCTCATTTGAAAATTGACCCATGGTGTAATGGTAACACTCCGGTTTTTGGTACCGTCATTCTAGGTTCGAGTCCTAGTGGGTCAACAAAAAAGCTTGAATTTATTCAGGCTTTTTTTGTTTCTACGCCCTTCTATTTGGCCTGATTTACTTCTTTTAGACTGGATATAGTTTAGGTTTTTTCTATTTGAACCAGAATCCAATCTTTGTCCGCTACAGATTTTTCTGCCAAAATGCTTTCTTTCAATTTACTTTTTTCTGAGGTGTCATAGGGATTGAGATTTATTAGCTTTCTTGTAAATTTTACAATATTTGAAAACACTGTTTTGTGATACCCGATCACTTTTTTACGTGTTAGATAGACTTGCATGGCATCAAGATGGGAGTCCAAAAGCCGCATTTCGTTAGTTTCGTAGTATATCTTTAGTATCAATAGTTTTGAAGTGAGATTAGAAAGGTGGTCATCAAAATTTATTTCTCTTAATGCCTTCAATGCATCATCGTATCTCTGCATAGAGTAGTATATATTGGCCATGTTATATTGATAGGCACTTTGCTGCTCTTCTTTACGAAGGAGTGAATTGTAAGTTTCGCTGATGTACTCAGCATCGGCAAACTGACCTAATCTTATAGCTATCGTATTGATGTTTCGGTAAGAGTTTTTCGATAAATATCCATGTGTGAGTAAAAATCCTTTCTGTAAGGCCATCTTATAATAGTCAAGTAAAAGCTGACTGTAGGTTTTGTCTCCAGAATTGTGTTTTCTGATACAATAGTTTATCGCCTGAAAATAAAGCGTGCGTAATTCATCATTGTTAAAGTTGGATTCCGAATTTTCAAGTTCTTTTTTAAAATTGTCAAAATGGTTAGTCACTTGTGGTTCAAAAATCATTTTTAAAGCAAAGTAATACAAACTGACGCAAGGTGTGGATAGATATCCTTTTTGAATGATGTAGGGCTCGATAAAATCTAAGAACGAAGTATTTATTTTTTTAGAAATGAGAACAGCTTGAGGCGCTAAACTGACCGCCTCTGCCAGTTTTTTACTTATCATCGATATTTCAGAATGACATATAATATTGTCAGCTTCAATATTTGAAAACCTGCTTTTTAATTGTTCAAACTTCCATTTTTCGTATTCCAACTCAGACAA
>DAIPYV010000233.1:0-4354 GCA_036782555.1 Saprospiraceae bacterium | reverse complement strand
CACAAATCATTACAGGTGCTGAAAGAATAGCCACATATTTTCCTATTTTAGAAGGTAAAAAAGTGGCTTTAGTGGTCAATCAAACAAGTATCGTGGGTCAAAGCCATCTTATTGATACATTGCTAAAAATGGGTACAGATATACAAGTGGTCTTTGCACCTGAGCACGGATTCAGAGGTGAAGCAGATGCAGGCGAATATATCAAAGACGACAGAGATCCAAAAACAGGATTACCCGTAATCTCCCTCTATGGCAAAAAGAAAAAACCCTCAAAAGAAGATTTACAAGATGTAGAAATAATGGTCTTTGACATACAAGATGTGGGTGTCAGATTTTATACCTACATTTCTACGCTTCACTACATCATGGAATCGTGCGCTGAAAACAATCTTCCACTTATAGTATTGGATAGACCTAATCCTAATGGCCATTATATAGACGGGCCTATGTTGGATCCAAAATTTAAGTCTTTTGTAGGTATGCATCCTGTACCGATAGTGTATGGTATGACGATAGGCGAATATGCTCAGATGATCAATGGTGAAGGCTGGTTGGAAAACAACGCCCAATGCCAACTCGAAGTCATACCGTGCAAAAACTATGAGCATAATACTTTTTATACGTTACCCGTGAGACCCAGTCCCAATCTGCCAGATAGTCGTTCTATCCTACTCTACCCATCGACTTGTTTTTTTGAAGGCACAACCTTGAGTTTGGGTCGAGGTACAGACTTTCCTTTCCAATGGATTGGACATCCTTCACTAAAAAGTGATTTTTCTTTCACACCTCAGCCCAACGTAGGCGCTAAAGATCCGCCATTGAATGGGAAAAAGTGCTATGGCATAGACTTGAGTCAATTGACTTTAGGAAGTTTATATGATGCTAAAACTATAAACTTGTCTTATACTCTAAATATGTACCAACAAATGAAAGCACTCAGCGAAGAGTTCTTCTTAAAATCGAATTTCTTTGACAAATTAGCGGGGACTGATAATTTACGCCATCAAATCATTCAAGGCATGTCTGAAAAAGAAATAAAGGCCACATGGCAAAAAGATTTAAAAGACTTTGAACTTGTGAGGATGAAGTATTTAATTTATTGACAATTAGTGCTATGTCCAGATAAAAAATAAATGATTTGGAGAAAATCTGGATGACTGGTCATCAAAGCGGCCAACTAGTAAGAGTCCTATTTAACTTGTCTATTAAATTTAAGTTGTAAATAATTTATTAATCTATAATACAATTAAAACAATGTATTTTATTAAAACAATAGCGGTAGGAATATTTTTCTTTTTTGGAGTAAATTTAATTTTTACCCAAGAAATCCCACAACCTAAAAACGAATGGGGAGATGAGGTTTTTGGAGTCGTTGAGTTTATGCCTCGATTTCCAGGCTATGCAAGAAAATCCTCAGGTAAAATTGGAAAGAAATGTGATGAATTAAAAACTGAGGAGGAAAAAAAGAACTGTGCAGAGAAGGCCATGCTTTTATGGATTGATGAAAACCTTGAATATCCAAATGAAGCTTATGAAAATAAAATAGAGGGCACTGTATTTATTCAGTTCATAGTGGCGGAAGATGGAACTATTACCGAATCAAAAATAGTTAGAGATAAAATCGGTAATGGATGCGGCGAAGCGGCCAAAAAAGTGATCGACAAAATGAATACAATGGAAGAAAAATGGACGCCTGGATTTCATGAAGGCGTTCCTGTAAGGGTTATGTTTGTTGTCCCTGTTACATACAAATTGTATTGATCTCAAAGTCATTTCTTTTGAATTAACTAAAAAAAGTAAATATTATGATCAATAAAATTAATTTAGATCTTTTCACAATACTTTGTCTTTTTATATTAGGATGCCAATATCCAAAGCAAGCCGAAAAAGAGGTTTATGTATTTCCTGAATATCATCACCAATATGCGGATATGCTCAATGTCAATAAAAAAAATAATATCATAACAACAATTATTAAAGATACTTTAAATACAGATTTTGAGTTAAATGAATTATCAAAAAATAATTTTTCTGTGATTAAACTATGGGCAACATGGTGCAGCCCATGTATTGCTTCTATGCCGGAATTTCAGGATTTAAAAAATCAATACTCATCACATAAAAATATACGATTTTTCACTGTTTCTATCGATGATAGTTACGAGTATTGGAAAAAGATGATTGCCGAACGCAATTGGGAGTTAGATCATTATTGGGCTGGCCCAAGTGAAAAGAGCCAAATATATCATCTTACTTATGAATTGTCTGACAGTATGGTTTTAGCTACTCTTCCCAATTATATTATTTTAGGTGAAAATGGTGTACTTAAAGAGAATATTATCACCAACAAAGATACTAAAGAATATTTAAAGGAGGTCGTAAACAAACTTGCTCAATAGTACAACGAATAAATGGCAGGTATAAATTTTAATAGTATCTTTTAGGCAAAAACAGATTTTAACGAGCTATCACATCATGCAGTTTCGACTTAGCTTCTCTACACCTCAAATGGGTCGTCTGATATAAAGAACAATAGACCATAACTTTGAATTCCTAACCATAAACTATAAACCATTGACATCAAACCATTAACTATGTACTTTAAACCATCTACTATTAACCATTCACCTTAAACCATTAACTATTAACTATTAACCTTAAACCATTAACTATTAACTATTAACTATTAACCATTAACCATTAACTAAAAACCTTAAACCATTAACCATTAACTAAAAACCATTAACATCAATTCATTCACTATCGACCACTCACTATTAAACCTTAACTATTCACCATTCACCATTAACTATTATGCTTTAAAATATCAATTTTCCATACCGGTTCACTATCTTTGTCCCAAAATAATAATTTTACATTAAAATATGTCAGATAATAAAGTCATTTTCGCCATGGAGGGCGTCACAAAAGTATATCCTCCACAAAAAACAGTTTTAAAAAATATATGGTTATCCTTCTATTACGGGGCTAAAATTGGGGTTTTGGGTCTTAATGGCTCGGGAAAATCTTCATTGCTTAAAATTATAGCCGGCTTAGATACTAACTATCAAGGTAAAGTCACCTTTGACAAAGAATACAAAATAGGTTACTTAGAGCAAGAACCCGTACTCGACGATACTAAAACTGTACGCCAAATCGTGGAAGAAGGTGTACAGCACATAGTAGATGTCATCAAAGCCAATGATGAAATCAATGCCCAATTTGAACAACCCATGGACGATGATACCATGATGAAAGTCATAGAAAAACAAGGTGAAATCTTAGAAAAAATGGACCTTTATGACGCTTGGAATCTCGACCATAAACTCGAAACAGCCATGGATTCACTCAGATGTCCAGAAGGCAACGTACAAATATCTGTCTGTTCTGGTGGAGAAAAACGTCGTGTCGCCTTATGCCGTCTTTTATTGAGCCAACCAGATATCTTATTGCTTGATGAGCCGACCAACCACCTCGATGCAGAAAGTGTGCATTGGCTGGAACAGTATCTCAAAAGCTTCCTAGGTACTGTCATAGCTGTCACGCACGATAGATACTTTTTGGACAATGTGGCAGGATGGATATTGGAATTGGATAGAGGTGAAGGTATTCCGTGGGAAGGTAACTACTCATCTTGGCTAGAGCAAAAATCGAATAGACTAGCCATGGAAGAAAAATCAGAATCCAAGCGCCGTAAAACACTCGAAAGAGAGCTAGAATGGGTTAGAATGTCACCCAAAGCCCGTCAATCCAAAGGTAAGGCGCGTCTTTCGGCTTATGACAAACTCCAAAACGAAGAAACTAAAGAAAAAGAAGCCAAACTGGAACTATTTATTCCTCCTGGTGATAGATTAGGAGATAAAGTCATAGAAATACAAGGTGTTACCAAAGCTTATGGCCAACGGATATTGATTGATAATTTCACATGTTCTATCCCTAAAAATGCCATTATAGGTATCATAGGCCCCAACGGTGTAGGTAAGTCCACTCTATTTAGAATGATTATGGGCCAAGAAACACCTGATAGCGGCTCCATAACCATGGGAGACACGGTGCACCCAAGTTATGTGGACCAATCCCATCAAGATCTCAAACCTGATATTACTGTCATGGAAGCTGTAGGCAAAGGTCAAGAATTGATTATGGTAGGAAAAACACAAGTCAATGTGCGGGCTTATTTAAGCAAATTCAATATCTCTGGCTCTGACCAACAGAAAAAAGTCGGTGTCCTATCGGGTGGAGAACGAAATAGAGTCCATCTAGCCATGACGCTCAAGGAAGGCGGCAATGTACTCCTACTGGACGAACCTACCAACGACATAGACGTCAATACACTTCGAGCATTAGAAGAAGC
>DAIPYV010000232.1:0-4361 GCA_036782555.1 Saprospiraceae bacterium | reverse complement strand
TGCGTTCTAAATTCATTTGGAGCATTACTATTCCTTTTGCCAAATAAATTTGGCAGCCCATTATTGGGGCTCCAAATTCATTTGGAGCACTTCCCGCTATAATAATATTTATACCACATTATAAAAAAAACATAATGAGTTAATATTTGATTTTTAGCACATCGTAAAATATGTCATGGGTGGCTTGAGCTCCTGAGAAATCTGTTGTATAGATTAATTTAAAATTCTAGGTTAATAAAATAGAATTAAATGCGTTCCATATTCATTGGAAACATTGCTATTCCTTTTGCCAAATAAATTTGGCAACCCATTATTGGGGCTCCAAATTTGTTAATGGGGCTCCAAATTTATTTGGAGCATACTTAAAGGCGTTCTAAATTCATTTGGAACGTTGCTATTCCTTCTACCAAATGCTTTTGGCAACCCATTATTGGGGCTCCAAATTCATTTGGAGCATTTCTCGCTATAGTAATATTTATATCCGATTATAAGAAAATATAATGAGTTAATATATGATTTTTAGCAGATGGTAAAATATGTCATCTCAAACGATGTGAAAGACCGAACATTACCTTTTGTCTTTCAAATTAATGGCTTATCTAATGAACGTGTTATAAATCTTCTCCCCAATATTATTTTAGAACATAGAAAACTGAACAATCTATCGAATTCCATGAACTTTAGCCAATTCCTGCAATTCTAAAACATTACGAATGGCCAATTTATCAAATATTTTAAATTTATACGTTCCGATTGTCGAGGCATGCAAATTGGTAAGACTTGCCACCTCTTTACTGCCCTGTCCGCGCAGGAAGTAAGTCATAATTTCAAACTCTCTTGGCGAAAGTTTTTCAAAAACATTATTGGAATGTCCCTTAATAGCTTCATTGGCCAGTATATTTAAAATGTTTTTGGAAAGATATTTCTCCCCTGCGAGTACTCTCTGTACAGCCACTAATAAATCTTCATTAGATGCCTGCTTACTCAGGTATCCCATCACGCCTAACTGAAGAAACCTCTTGTCATAAACCTCCTCTGCACTCATACTATAAATAAGTATTTTTTGATTGGGCCATTTAACTAAAATCAGATTGACTAACTGGAAGGTATCCGTATCAGGAAGATTAACATCCAATATGATGAGATCAAAACTTTGCTGATCCAAAATTTTTATACATTCATTACCATTAAAGCAACTTTCCAGATTACATTCAAACTTCGAAGTCATGAATATCAGCTGGATTCCACTGATGACAATTTGATGGTCATCCACCAATAAAATTCTGTTTTTCAAATTAAATTTAATTAATGATATTTAAAAGGACAAATTTACGACATATTAAGATTTATTATCTTAGAAATTCAAAGTATAAATAAATAGTATATTTACTATAAAAGTATATAGCAAAAATATAAATTTAAGATGAGCCTCTTAAATCTCCAAACCTTTGGATAGAAATCTTTCTACTTTGGGGGTTTCACTATTGAGCACTTACGTATCCATAACCAAAAAGGGATACCCATGAGTAAAACACCAATTCCATACAAAGCATAAATCCCTGTAAATTTGACACTAGTATAAAATAAATAAATACAAGCTAGCAAAAAAAGTAAAGGAGGCAGAGGGTAAAAAGGTATTTTAAATAGCTTGGAATTGGTTGGATTTTGAAACCTATTAATAAAAATACTTATAGTGATCAAAACTAAAAAAAACCAAAAAACGGGTGCCGTAAAGTCGACAATAGATTTAATTTTCTGTTGAGAGAAAAAACCTAGCACTACTAGCGCCAATGATATTATGCATTGAACTATCAAAGCTTTAACTGGTGAGTTGGCTTTATCGTTCCATTTGCCCATAAAACCAAACACTTTGTATTCCTTTCCAAGTTGATAATTGGTACGGGCGCCCGTTAATATACTGGCATTAAGAGTGGATATAGTACAAATGATAATTAAAAAACTAACTATAATTGACCCAAATGGACCCAATAACTTGAATGCCATATCGTAACCTACAGCACTGCTCAATTTTAAACCTTCAAAGCCTAAAACTTGTATAAATGCAAAATTTAATAAAACATATAAAAAAGTAATGATTAACAATCCATAGCCCAATGTTTTTATCATATTTTTATGGATACTTTTCATCTCACCCGCTAAATAAGACGTTTCATTCCAACCACCAAAAGTCAATAAAACAAAAATAAGGGCTGTACCTGTAAAGTTATTATTGAAACTTATAATTGAATTTTGATATAGTGAAAAGTCTGTAATAACAATAGGATGCTGATAAAATGCCATCAGAGATAATAATAAAATTAAAATAATTATGACTGTAGTGAGGGCAATTTGTGCAAATTGTGCATATTTTGTGCCCCAACTATTAATAAATGTAAAAACTATAATGACAACAAATGCATAAATAGATGCACTGTATGGTCCCAGATTAAATATAGCAGTGGCATAATCACCAAATATAAAAGCTATAATGGCAATAGATCCAGTCTGAATAATAGTCATTCTAGCCCACGCAAACAAAAAACTAACGCTATCACCATACGCTTTTTTTAAATAACTGTATTCACCTCCTGAGTCAGGATATCTTGAAGCTAATGCCGCGTAGCATATTGCTCCCATAAATGACACAAAACCACCTAAAAGCCAAATAAGTATAAAAATTAAAGGACTGTTGACATTTTGAGCTATTAGAGGAGGAAAGCTAAAAATACCTGTCCCTACAACGATACCTATTAAAACTGCAATGGACTTGATTAATGAAAAGGACTTTCTTGTATTTATTTCATTCACTTACTTCCCATTTCCTTTGTTGCACGCCATGTATTAGAAGAGGACCCTTCAGAATTTTGTATCCTGACTTGTCCCGTCATCACGTCTTCGGATAATGTACCGGTAAATGCATATTTATATTCGTCTTTAAGATCTGAGACAGTAAAACTTATCCTTGTGCCATTCAATACTATATTATTGACACTGAGAGGTACTTCTTCATCTGTAACTGAAATTTCAATTTTTTGATACTTTTGTGTAATGTTGATTTTAAAATTTTTATCCCCTGAAGTTAAAGACCACACTCCCTCTACTTGAGCTGGCACAGTCCATAAATATATTTTTTGACAGTCGTCTCCGACTACGACATCTGGCTCCCACTCTCCCATTCTAAATGAATAGGATACAATTCTGGTGCCTGGCTGAAGTTCTTTAAAAAACTTAGGAATCAATGCCTCATTGATCTCATCTAATAAATAGGTCGAAATAATCGTCGCTTGGCTCAATTCAACATTAAAAATATTATTTTCTTCAAAAGATACTTTTTCTAATACATCAGCATTTTTTGCATTTTCCCAAGATTCATCTATTCTTAATGGGTCTAAGTCAATACCATGTGCAAAAGCCCCTCTTTTTGCCGCCTCTATCACTATACGTCCATCACCACAGCCTAAATCAATTAAATAATCCCCAGGCATAAGATTGACCAAGTTTAACATGGTTTCTACCTTTGAGTGTGGAGTTGGAACAAACCCCACATTTAAACCTACATCAGCAGTTTCTCTAATACTTTCATCAGGGATATAAGATTCTGTTATTATTAGTCTTCCAGCAATGGTATCTTCTTTAAGTTTAGTGCCAATGTAAATTTTATACATACCCGAATCATAGCCGTATAGATACATAAATGGTCCTTCCATACCTTTATCCATATTGTCCACATATAGCCATTGTTGAGTGGGTGTATAAATGGCTAGACATGCATCAGTCCCAAATTTTTCGGGCTCAAAGTGTATTCGCAACTGATCTGTCTCACCTGTCCAATGAAGATCAATAACGGCTGTAGAACTCAAATAACCTTCACAACCCACACAAAAATTCAAATTCTCAATATTTACAGACGGCCTGACCGCTACTTCTACTTCTCTGAATGGTGCGTCAAAGCCTTTAGACAACTCAATACTGCCAAATATTGGCTTATTTTCTAAAGATAAATAACTGCCCTGCGAAAAAAGCGAACTAGTGACATTTAAACAAAAAATCAACAAAATAAAATTTATAACTTTCATAACTAAAATTGGAAATTGATTATATATAAATGAAATTGACATTATTATTTTTGAGTACTTATGGATTCAACTAATGCTTTTCCTTTTTGACTGTTATATAATTCACCCTTCAATGTTGGTATTCTTAACCTTTGCTTGCATGATAATATCAAAATTAATAAGAATATCGTCAAACCTACAAATAATCTTACTGCCTTAAAAAATGAATTACATTATGTAAGGCAAAGGTATAATATTATTTATATATATGTATATTGTATTATGCATATTTTATAAATTTAAGTT
>DAIPYV010000231.1:0-4414 GCA_036782555.1 Saprospiraceae bacterium | reverse complement strand
TAAATAATACTGTATTAAATTGAAACTGGCAGAAACTTTCAAAAAAATCCTATTTAAAAATTAAAATCATTCAATTAAATACTAAATCTGCTGAGAAGCTCTTTGACTGGATTTCATCAGAAATTATCGAAATGCGGTACTCGCTTTCTTTATTCAGTTGAATACCAGGGGGCGGAATAATTCTATCTCCTGAAAGTCGCTCACTGAATATTCGTTCTTTTTTATTGGTATCCACAATTATAATATTGAATTTATCTAAAAAGATAGATGACAAGATTATACTGTCTAAGCGTTTAGGCTCTTCCAAAATAAAAAAGAAGGAATATCTGTTATCGGTTTTAATAAATTGATGAGAACTTCTATTTGTTGAACCCAATTTTATTCTACTTATTTTAGGGGTAGATAACGTTAACTTTTCATTACTAGCATTTTGGCTTTTTGTTAGCGCCGAAGAAGACTTTTTATTTTTTAGATTCTTTAGTGTTTTCTCTCCTTCTAATACAAATTTATCATCATTTATTTCTATCTTAACATCTTCGGCGAAACCAGATAGCTCATTGTCCTGAATATTTATATTTTTACCAAAGTGGTATATACCAGTTTCATTGTGTTTTCTATCGCGCAGAAAAATTCCCGTTCCTGAGCCATTCAGACTATGTATTTTATTATTGACAATATCAATATCAATGCCTGGGCTATCAAGCAGAATACCTGACTTTACACTGACATTCTGCTCAATAAAAATTTCATTTTCGATAACAATTATTTTTTCATTTGTTGAAATATTTTTTGCCTGATTTTCAAAAGACAAACAAATAGCTGTACCTCCATCTTGAATATACCTGATTTTATTTCCTCTTATTTCACCATTTTTTGTACCATTCATCAGAATTCGCCCCCCTGTTGTAGTTATTTGGTTGTTAAGCACTTTTACATCTTCGGAGCGAACATGAATAGCAATAGCATCGTCCAAAGCGCCCTCAATAATGTTGTTTTCTATGATTATATTCTTTCCCGAAGCCACTCCTATCGCTTGTTCTCCTTTGACTCCTGCCTCATTCCAATTCCCTACAATGTAGGAGGAAATAAAACGATTATTTTTTACTACAAAATCAGAAGTACGGGCATTAAAAACATTAATCGCATCGGAATAATGATCATAGAACTTACAGTTAGCAATTGTAATATTTGACGTTTCTATTGGCTTTCCTAAGTATTTGCCTCCAATTTCGATACAAGCAATACTTCCTAAATCACCATCTTTCTTCCCACTTGCTCTAAAATTTTGGTCGAAGGTTAAATCAAGAACGTTTATATAACTAGCGGTAATATTTAGCATACCAACACGAACTGGGAAGTATTTTTGATACCAGTCGGTTTTGTTACTAAATTTAATAATGGATTTATTCTTTACTCCAAAAATGGTAATGCTATCCTTATTTAAAAGCAATGGGGCTGATAGATAATAAATCCCTTCTGGCAAGTACAACTTTTGTCCTGTTTTTATACTTTTTAAGGCAGCAACAAAAGCTTCAGTGTCATCTGTCTTGTCGTCACCTTTAGCTCCGAAATCTTTAAGATTTAATATATCATCGTTCATGTTTATCTTAATCTGATTAGTGGTGATAGTAGTACATCCGATTAGGAAATAGGAAAATGTTATAATATAATATTGAACGATTGTACTTATCATATGTTTTAAATCATTATTACAATTGATTATGTAAAAGGGTAATTTCAATTTTTTCGTATTATTATTCCCATTTAAAAACGTTATCTTTTATCATTTTATCTCCCAACAATATTGCACCATTCTTATTGCTGTGCACTCTATCGCCGAAATATTTTTGCTCAGATAAATAGTCAGAATAATCATAGATAGGTGAGGATGTAATTTCTTGCATCTGCTGAACCAGCGTATCAAAATTGGTGATTTTATCTCTATAAATCGGTAAGTAAGGACTGATTACTATTTTTGTTGTTATACCTTTCTGTTTCCAATCAGAATAATACTTTTTAAAAAGATCAAGTGATGAAGGATTAAGCTGCCATGTCAAAGGCTCCATGCTCTTGGTCATTTCCACCAACTTAGAAGAAAGTTGATAATTGTTAATCCAATTTTTATCGTTTTTTCTAAAATAGAATAAATTACGAAAAAAGAAGGGGGTATTAAACTTATACAAATGAAACCATGTAGCCGCTAAGTATTCGGATTGAGCTTGTGATTTTAGCAAGTTAGAAATCCGAGCTGAATAATGCGTATATAATTTAAAATCTCTTAACAAAGCAGTATCGCAAGGGCTATTAAACAACATACTGCCCTCAAAAAGAATAAGTTTAGGCTGATGTTTATCTATATAATCATTTAATAAGTTAACTGCTAGCTCTGTCTTTAAACCATTAAAAGAAATGTTAGCTACGTTTGTTCCTAACTGTTCCTCTAAATAGGGAACATAGAATCCATTAACACCTCTTGAGTTTCCTATGACTACTATATCCGCCCGATCTTTTCCCTCGTACATTCTTACATACCTAAACCCACTTTCAGAGAGGAGTTGCTTTAAAGCTATACCACCTAGTCTATCGAAGATAAAAATAGCTAATATAAAAAGTAATAACCCTATTATTTTATGCATACGCTAAAACTGAAAATAAATAAACTGATCACTATTGAAAGTACCAAAAAACAAAATGAGTAGAATCAAGCCTGTAAAAATGGCATACCTGAATACAGGCTTTACAATTAATAACTTTTCTACATTAACTTTTGTAGCTATCAACTCTCCAGATAATAAAAGAAAAATAAGGAACAATCCTTTTGAGGATAAAAATTTATCTTTCATAGAGGAAAAACTCATCCCTTCAAAATCTAAAATTCTTTTTATGATATTAAACGCATCTTCTATGGAATCGCTTCTAAAAAAAATCCAAGCAAAAGATACTCCAACAAAAACCAACAGCCAACCGAGCAAATTATTGATCAACCCCAATTTCCTTAATGGCTTACTCAATGGTTCCATGATTCGCTGTAAGATAAGAAAAGTCCCATGTAAGCCACCCCATATCACAAAAGTCCAATTTGCACCATGCCAAAGCCCACCTAGAAGCATGGTCAACATTAAGTTTCTATAAGTAAGAGCAGTCCCACCTCTATTTCCACCTAGTGCAAAGATGTACAGATAATCCCGTAACCAAGAAGATAATGAAATATGCCAACGTCTCCAAAATTCACTAAAGTTCCTAGAAAAATAAGGTGCATTAAAGTTTTTCAAGAAGTCAAGACCCATTATATGAGCTAAACCAATAGCAATATCAGAATAACCTGAAAAATCACAATAAATTTGGAAAGTATAAAAGAAAACACCCAAGATGACGTTGAACGAAGAAGAAGCATAAGGTGCTGCAAATACATCATCTGATAAACCAGCTATGGAGTCTGCAACTACCACTTTTTTAAAAAATCCTAACAAAACCAACCCAAATCCAATAATAAACCTATTCCATTCAAATTTATGATCTTCTTTGAATTGAGGAATGAGCGTTTCTGCCCTGACAATTGGACCTGCAACCAACTGTGGAAAAAAAGCAACATACGTAGAAAATACCCAAATATCCTTTTCAACAGGCATAGATTTTTTGTAAACATCAATCACATAACTCATGGTCTGAAAAGTATAAAAAGATATACCTATTGGAAGAATTATAGCTAGGGTATGAATAGAAGGATGCCAATTGAACAATGAAGCGGCTGTGACAAAGGAATCTATAAAAAAATTAAAATACTTAAAAAATGCTAAAATCCCCAAGTTGAGAATAATGCACCACCACAATATTTTTTTTCGCTTAGATGTTTCTTGAGTTTTATCCAACATTAATCCAAGATAGAAATTAGATAACGTTGAACCAATGATGAGGGCTAAAAAACGCCAATCCCACCAGCCATAAAAAACGTAACTAGCAGCTAAGCAGAACAATACCCTATTTCTTCCCTTTAAAAAGAAATAAACGCTAAAAAAAATGATAGTAAATACTAAAAACTCTAAAGAATTGAAGAGCATAAAACTTTGTGGATGTGATTATTAACTTGGCACTAATTATTTTATCAAGTAGCTATTCAAAAATCCAGGGAGTGTGAAAGGTAAGTTGTATGGAAAGCAAAAAAAAGGATTACCTGACATAGGTAAAATTTATCAACTTATGCCAAGTAATATTAAAATAATAATCAATTATTTTTGCTCAATTAAAGCTTTCAGCTTAGCATTCTCTTGTTCCAATGCCTTCATCTTATTGTTTAGTTCAATTAGTTGAAGCATCATAGTTTCAATTTTTTCTTGCTGGCGTAGCGTTACATCACCTAACTTCACCTCACCATTCATTTCTTTTGCAGATTCAAAACCTAGTAAGTGTCCATTCT
>DAIPYV010000230.1:0-4464 GCA_036782555.1 Saprospiraceae bacterium | reverse complement strand
TTTTTTAGAATTAATATTTTTATGATCCAGCCATTGGGCTACCCAAAAGACCAACTGCCAGCTCTATCCATACCAATAAAAAGAATAAAATAATAGGTATGGATAATAATAGTTTACTGCGTTTGTTTGTAGCTTTTTGCCAGATATATCTTAGTGCGAGTCCAAGAATCGATAGAAGGATGGCCATGGCTAAGAAATCAAAAAGGCTCCAATTGACCTGATCAGTAAATTGCATAGCTATTAAGGGTATCGACAATATTGAAGTTATAACGGTAAATATGACAGATAAACTTTCTTTTTTCATTACATATTTTTTTACAAAAACGTAGGTATCTACAATTTAGTATATTAGAACTGTTAAAAGAAAAACTACTATTCTATACTATTCTTATGTGCATTATCTATCTCAATACTAATTTTTTCTATTCTTCTTTGGGTTACAGAGATGACCTTAAATATAATATTATTGAGTGAAATTTCTTCTCCCTTTAGAGGAATGTGTCCGATTATTTCTAAAATGAGACCAGCCAAAGAGTCTGAATCATTTCTGACCTCATCAAATATATTTGTATTTAGACCACAGATACGACATACATCATTAAGCAATGTTTTGCCATCAAAAATGTAATGTGTCTCTGAGAGTTTAGTAAAATCTACGTCTTCTTCTTGGTCAAATTCATCGTGAATTTCACCTATGACTTCTTCCATGATGTCTTCTAATGTGGCTATTCCTTGCACACCTCCGTACTCGTCTACGACGATGGCCATATGTGTTCTTTTGGCTTGAAACTCTTTTAGTAATTCATCAATTTTTTTAGATTCAGGTATGAAAAGAATATTTTTTCTAATTAGCTTTTGCCATTTAAACTCTTCAGGTTTATCAGTATGGGATATGAGGTCTTTGACGTATAATATACCTTTGATAGCATCTAGTTCGTCTTTATACACGGGTAGTCTCGAGTACCCCGAGTCCTTCACCATTTTGATGACGTCTTTAAAATGGGTATCTATATCTATGGCCACAACATCTAGGCGTGATTTCATGATTTGTTTGGCTGATATATCACCAAAATTAACAATACCTTTCAGTATGCCCGCTTCGCGCTCGGCAGAGTCTTTATCTATTCCCAAGGTGAGCTCAATAGCTGTATCTAAATCTTCTTTGGATGAATTGTTACTCGAGTTTGTTTTTAATTTTCTTTCAATAGTAGATGACCAGCCCACTAAAACTCCGTTGAGTGGAGATAATATATTCATCAGAATAGTTAAGGGACTTGACATTAGATGTATGAGTTTCATTTTATTGATGGTGGCATATATCTTAGGTATTGCCTCTCCAAAGAGCACCAAAATAAAAGTAACCCCTATGACTGTGACTAAAAAATTGAAACCATAAGCCAAAGTTTGTATAGGTATATAGCCACCAAATATATTATTGTGTAACCACTCACCGATAAAGTTAAGATTAGTGGGACCTATTAGCTTATAAAAAATGGAATCAGCTACTAATACAATGGCGATATTTACAAAATTATTTACTACTAATATCGTAGCTAGCAGGTATTCGGGAGTTGATTTTAAATTCAACGCTTTTTTTGATAGTATGGATGGACTCTCTTCGAGCTCTTTTATCTCACTAATGGAAAGTGAAAAAAACGCCACTTCAGACCCCGACACTAATGCTGAGCCTAAAAGCAAAATAACAAACAATAAGATATTCATCAAAACACCATCATAAATACCGACAGAGCTCAAATGAAACGAAAATAATAATAATTGGGAAGGATCGGGGTCCAAGTTATTGGTTTTAGTTAAAAAAATATACCTTAAAAAATAATTTTAAAAAGGCAAATCATCTTCTATATTTGTACTATGACTCGTATCAGAATTCGTTTTGATGGGGTCAGCGAAACTCTTATTTGAGAAATCATTATCTGTTCTAAGATTAGTAGAGTCTTGTTTTTCACGTTTTTCTAGTGATTGTAAACTGCTAGCTACGATTTCTGTGACATTTCGGTCATTTCCATCCTTATCTTGATATTTTCTATGAGTTATTTTTCCTTCTATGTAAGCTAAAGATCCTTTTTTGAGGTCTCTTTCAGCTCTTTCAGCCAAACCTCTCCACACGACTATGTTGTGCCATTCTGTTAGATTTTGCCATTGATCGTTTTTATCCTTATAGCTTTCATTGGTTGCTAATGAAAATGTACCTACTTTAGTGCCGTTTTCCAAGGTTCTTATCTCAGGGTCTCTACCTAGATTTCCTACTAAGGTGACTTTATTTATCATTTTTTAGTATTGCTTTTATATAATAATTTTTTTACTCTCTAAAATAAAGTGCAAATATATTGCTTTTATTTAAGAAGCACGCACAAATTCTTTTAGATTTTATCAAAATTTGAGATATTTATTGATATATTCATTCATTATTTTAGGGAAAGCGTACAATTCTAATTGAGAATAATTTACAATATTAAACCCGCTATATGATAGAGGTATTTCAGTTTCGATTGAGATTTTATAAAAATTTCCATGTATTATTCTATGTGTCAATGTCTGTTTTAATTGACAGATTACTTCTAAATTATTGATAACAAAATCTGAACTAGAAATGATGTTACCTACAAAAATTTTAAGATTTTCTTTTGATTCTTCTGACATGGTTTCTTTTGGAAATTGAAATAAATTGGGCCAAATATCATCCGAATCTCTTTGTTGTATTACTGTAAAAGCTGAATTAATATCTATATGAAAGTAATCAAAATGTAGTTTTTTCTTCACAATTTTTTTTGATTTATAGGGTATTTTTGCTGTTAAATTACTCTTTAAAGCCAGACAATCCTTTGCAAATACACATATGTTACAATTAGGATTTCTAGGTGTACACATAGTAGAACCGAAATCCATTAATGCCTGATTGAATTCAGATGGGCGAGCTATTAAAATGTTGTCTTGAAGAAAGTTTTTGATTATTGAATATGTGGCTTTCTCGTCTATAGGCATTTCTAAACCTAAGTACCTAGATATAAACCTTAAGACATTGCCATCTATGACTGGATATGGGAGCTCATATGCAAAAGAAGCTATAGCCGCACTAGTATAAGGACCTATTCCTTTCAATCTCAATATTTCATCGTGATTATTTGGAAAAATACCTTTTAACTCATTTGAAATATATCTTGCTGTGTATAACATGTTTTTAGCCCTATTGTAGTATCCGAGACCTTCCCACATCTTAAAAATATTGTCATCTTTTGCTTGGGCTAGTTTATGTATATTGGGGTATTTTTTTACAAATTTTAAATAGTATGGAAGACCTTGAGCTATAGTCGTTTGTTGTAAAATGATTTCTGAGAGCCATATTTTGTAGGGATCCTTTGTGCTTTTCCAAGGCAAATCTCTCTTATTGACCTGCCACCAGCTTATTAATTTAGGTGTAAAAATATTATTTTCTTGCACAATTTGCATCTTTAATAAAAAAAACGTCTGCCCTTCAGCAAGAGCAGACGAATCAAAACAAAACGAAAAACCAACTTTTCTAAACTTTAATTATTACAAAACTTTTTCACTTTAAAAATTTTTCCTCAATTTTATTGGTAAAACCATTATTTTACCATCTCTATTGACTTTAATTTCTACATTGTCACCTACTTTGGATAACTTCATGTTATTTTCTATATCATCATAATTTTCCACAGATTTATTGTCAATGGCTACTATAATATCTCCTGGAAGGAGTCCTCCCAATTGGGCTGCACTTTTTGGCTCTATTTCTTCTACATAAAATCCCCTAGGTACGCTGACTTTTAATTCAAATTCTTCTATCAAATCAGGAGTAACATCATAACCACCAACTCCTAAATTTGTTCTTTCTATATCCGCTCCAGTCTCAATAATGTCTCTTATTACTTTTTTGACTATGTTTGATGGTATCGCAAAAGAATATCCAGCAAAAACTCCTGTAGGCGTAGCTATCGCTGTATTGATTCCTATGAGTTCTCCATTTAAATTCACTAGAGCGCCACCGCTATTCCCTGGATTTATAGCAGCATCAGTCTGAATAAATTCCTGTATCATTTTTTCTTTACTAGCTGCAATGTCAAGGTTTCTTCCTTTAGCACTCACTATGCCCGCTGTCACTGTAGATGTTAAATAGCCGAATGGATTTCCTACGGCTAATACCCATTCTCCGACTTCCACTTTGTCAGAATTACCCATTAAGATGGGTTGGAATCTTTCAGAACCAATAACTTTAATGACAGCTAAGTCAGTCGTCTTATCTACGCCTATTTTTTTAGCTTGGAATTTTTTACCCTCGTGATTGGTGATTGTGATTTTATCAGCAAAACCTACTACATGGTTATTAGTAATAATATACCCATCAGCAGAATATATCACTCCAGAACCAGAACCATTTTTGGGTCTCGAAAAATTATTTCCAAAAAAATCATCAAAACCAAAAAT
>DAIPYV010000229.1:0-4485 GCA_036782555.1 Saprospiraceae bacterium | reverse complement strand
AATTGCTTTTTATACTTTCTACATATTCTAATGGCAAATTCAATTTCTCTGAAACATCTTTAGCTGACAAGCCTAATGCAAGCAATAACTGTATCGCCTCTTCTTTCTGGCGGCGCTCCTCTTCCTTCTCTATACGCTCTGCTTCCAATTGGGACGCAAAGGTGCTCTCTGCCTCTTTGTAGCCGTCTTCATAGGCTGTGTCTGTTATCGCTTTGAGATCTCTATACACTTTTAGGCTCTCTTCATACGCCCTCGCATCTTCTGGTCTCAGACTGGCTACCTCTGCCTGGCCAAATAATTTTTCAAATATCTTACCTTGTATTCTTGATGGCATCCTCTCTAATTTCGATAGGTTTTTAAATACATACATCCATTTGTCAAATTCACTCTCTAGCTCTTCTTCCGATTTTTGAAATTTTGGCATCTCCAAGTAGATGAACGTCAACTTATCATAAAACACTTGATTTGCCTGATTTTTTAATTGTACAAAACTCATCACTTCATGACTATCTCTACTCTCATCAAACACAAAGTCTAATATCCCCACTGTATAAACTGCCGCCAACTGATAATCCCATTCTCCCGTTTGGGCTTGTTTTTGTATAGGGAATGTCGAGTAGTACACACTTCGGTCTTTAAAGTAGTTTTGTTTGGCCTTTTGTATTTCTACTATAAATTTTTCCCCTTTATCATTGGTACAATAAATATCAAAAATAGCTTTACGCTCGTATTCTGTCAATGGTAGCTGTTCTTTATCTGCATAGGTCAAATCCTGGATTTGGTGATACGCAGGGAGTAATTGGTTTAAAAAATTTATCAATAAATCTTTGTTCGGTTCTGAGCCAAAAAGTCGCTTAAAACCAAAATCTGTAAATGGATTGATATATCTATCTTTTAATGACATCTTGTATTTCTACTTTGGCACAAAGATAAAGCTTTTTTTCAACTTTAGGGGGTATTTTTTTCGGCTGTTTAACTTTTTTAAATCATCTTAAAAGAATCAAATACAATTATTTTTCGATATCTACCAACATGAATCCCAACTCTTCAAACAGCTCTCTACCCTCTTTTCAAGATTTATTTTTTATGTATTCTCTAAACTCTTGCTCACCCTATGCCGATGCCACAGCTTTTCCAAAAACCAAGCGTATCTTATATCTTTTTTGCGCTACCACATCTAATTCCGACACTAAATCACTGATGTTATGATCGGATGTGAAGTCTGTTTTAGAGCAGGCACTTGCGAAAATGACCATTAAGCCAAAAAGTGTCAACGCTGTGGGTAGGATGGTTTTCTTTTTATTTTTTACCATTAGGCTTAAACTGACCGAAAAGCTGATGACTTACATTATAAGTAAATGCATTTTTCTCATTTTCGAATGATAAAAGGTAACTTTGGAATGCTTCTGTTTTATATGTAAAATTGCTTTCACTACATGAATTCCAAAAAATAAACTACTATGAATACATCCACGAATGGAGTTTAGAGATATTCTAGTGTTATATTTTTCTCAAACCAAAGTTGACATTCTTCCAAAGATGACAATCCAGAAGCCACTTTAATAGTAAAATCGTAAATCTCAAGCGAGGTTAAAGTTTGAGACAAATTAAACCCATTAAATCTCAAAAAAACAATAGCTGCTTCTAAACCCGTACGTTTATTACCGTCTTGAAAAACATGATTGGCAATAATACTGTGCATTAAAAGTCCAGCTTTATCCGATAATGAAGGATAAAGGGGTTGTCCAAATACCACAGAATCGATGATTTCTAGTAAATAATCCAGATTTGGCTCATTTAAAAAATTATAAGGACTAACAAAATTACCTCCATGAGCTATAATGGTCTTTTGATTGATTTTCACAATCAGATCTTTACTCAAGTATCTCATGCTAATTTTCTGAATACTTCATCGTAACGTTCAAAATCCTGATCTATTAACTTCTCTATATATTCCATAGTAATATCATCATCTTCATTGGACACAACTTTTTCGATTTTATTTTTTAATTCTATATTACAATTAAGAATATCAGCAAGTAATTGGTATTGCTCCTCTTGACTCAAAGTTTTTACATCGATGACATTGGACATATCTTTATTTATTTAAATTTTGTAATACTTTAAACGTTAAGAAGCTTTGAAAAGTTCCTTATCCGTGTTTTAAACCCCACTTTCTTATGGGTATCATCATTTTATTACCTACCTGAATTGACCATTTTGTTTTTGAGATCTACCTTTTCTTCAGCGGATGTGTATTTTTTTATAACCTCAAGCCACAAGGAATAAAAAACATGGACAAGATGGCTGTGCTTTGCATCCTACCGTCCAAGTAGTTGCTGAGCTTTTCGAACTATAAGGAGGCATGGCGGCAAAGCACTTTTTATTATGGGTTATGATTTTCTTCGTTATTCTATTTTTACGATTTTGCCAGTTTTTAATATTTTGTTTTTATCAACCAATTGATAAGTATAAATTCCTTGTCGTAAATGTGATATATCTATCTCTGAATTTTCGTCAATTATTGGATACATCTGTAGAACTGAATTACCACTAATATCATATACATTTAGATAAATGTTTGTATAGGGCTGGTCTATGGATAAAACAAAATTGCCAGTAGATGGATTAGGATATATATTCACATTTACTTTAATCTGTTCTTCAAAGGTAGAAGATGTCAGACCTAATGTTTTTGGGTCAAAGCATACAAAACTCACTGCTTTGCTTGCTCTATCTGGTTGGTCATAAGCTCCTTCTTTTTCATTTAAATCCACTTCCTCCCACAAAACTATGAGGTTACCATCTTCTGTTTTTGTCATTCTTTTTACAAAGACTATTTTCAAACTGTCTTCAACTGCCAAATCGCTTTTTAATTTTAAACTTGTGGACGAGTCATCAGAAAAGTAAAATTGAACTCTACTCTTGGGCGAATAGTAAATACCTCTAAAATAGGAAAAGCATACAATGAGCTCATTTTTAGCTTTGTCATATAAATATCCATACCGATCCATTGAAAAACCTCTATGGTCTTGTAATAGTACTTTTTTTAAAGTATTTCCTTCAAAATCTATAACCCTCAATATGCGTTCTGGGAAGAACCGAAATGTATCCAAAGGACTGTATGTTGTTGAGATAAAGACAAAATATTTTTCTTGGGCATTAAATTCTCGTATATAACTGTCTATGGGAATGGTATCTTTAGTTTTTACAGAATGTAATTTATTAAATTCCTTGTCCTTGAAGTGAATGGTGTATCTATTGTTTTCTCTTAAAAAGTCATCCTCTACCAACACATAATTTTCTGCGTCCATTTGAAAGTAATCAAAAGAATGTAATCTTTTTTCCAAAGCTATTGATTTAGTAGGAGAAGTTATAGTTCCATTTTCATTAATGTCATTTATATCAACCGTATTGTCTGGATTGACTTTACTATGGTGAATATGCTTATAATTATTGTCACCTATTTTAAAAATTTGTGAGTACTTAAAAATTTTTCTTATCCCCCCCCATGATAACCTTTGAGTATTTTCACCATCTGGATTTGAGAAATTAGTAATTATTTCTTCTCCACTAAATCTATCATGGATGCGTCTTGTCATGTAACACGTTGTATCAAATAATTCCAGAGGAAGAAGATTACTTCCATATTCAGAAGTTGTTTTAAACCCAATGAGCTCCACTGTATTGTCATCGACTATCATAGATTGTGTGAACTCTTGTTTGTCTTGAGTATCTAGATTAAAATACTTGTGCCATTCTTTTTTACCATTATTTACATCAATACATCCAAAGTAACTGCCCTCAAAATCAATCTCTCTTCTAATCATTAAATTGAAATACAATTTATTGTTTTTTACTATTTCATACGTTGTAAATTGATCACTTGGATCAAAAGCATTTAAATGGCTTCTTCGTATTTCTGGTTTTATGAATGTAGAATCTTGAAAAGTATGATACCACAAAGGTGAATAATTTTCGAAAGTTATTTGTCTAAATGGACGTAATAAATCTTGGGAAATAGTCCCATTTTCAAAAATTATAAAAATTAAAATAACTAAAATATTTTTCATTTTTTACGTTTTTTTTTTAAGAAAAGAAGGAAAGCAAAATATACTTTCCTTCATTGTTATTAAATAAACTATTTATAATCTGTCACATGCTGGAAAACACCTTGCGTACGTATCAGGACAAGGGTCTGTAAAACGAGTACATGCTCTACCGCCATACCATTGATTTACTACCTCCGGTTGGCCATCAATAATGCACCAACTTTTATTTCTAAAGCAACAACTTCTGGCGCATTTGCTTTGAATCAAATAGCTTAAACCAAATGGTTCTTCATAATCTTCCCATACAGGAACCTGACATATTTTATAACAATTCACAGCAATAAAACTAGAATGAAGGATAGGTTTGTCACAACCAGTAGTGGTAACATTAGTTAATGAATTGACGAACGTATCTTCTATAACCAGACTGGCA
>DAIPYV010000228.1:0-4492 GCA_036782555.1 Saprospiraceae bacterium | reverse complement strand
CCATTTGAGACCAAAACTAAGATAATTAAGCTCTTTATAAAAGGATGGGACATCCCACTAGAAAGTCGTCAGACACTTTTATATGATGAGTTTTTAGATAGGAGTCCAAGGTGATATCTAATTAATTTTAATTTACAAACTGTAGTATATGTTGAATAGAATCTTAATTATTTTTCTTGTTTTATTTTTAACCCAAATTTCTAATGGGCAGATTCAATTGGTAAACTCGAAAAAGCCAGATTGGGTAATTGAGCTCAATAAAGCCAATCCTGATCCAGAAAAAGTTATTTCATTATATGAAGCTTATTATAAGGATAATAAATTTGTCAAAAATTTTGATACCCAAAAATACAAAAGATGGTTGCGCGGTATTGCGAGGGAAATCAATAGAACAAAAGAAGAAGATAGAGCATATATCCAAAAAGTTAAAGAAGCACAAAACCAAAGAAACGCACAATGGTCTTGCATAGGTCCGTATGATTGGGACCATGATGCAGCTGGCCGGAGTTATGCTCCAGGGTCTGCTCATGTTTATACTGTAGAACAATCTATATCCAATCCTGATATTCTTTATGCCGGAACAGCCACAACTGGCTTATGGAAAAGTACTGATAGAGGACTTAATTGGCTGCCTTTAACACAAGATTTACTCGTTTCTGAGGTGTATGCTATTGAAATTGATCACTCTAATCCTGATGTAATGTTTGCATCTATGTTTAATTCGATATACAAAACTACAAATGGGGGAGCAAATTTTAATCCCACTGGTGACAATGCATTTAGAAACTTGAATCTTTCAGTCAAGGATATGAGAATGCACCCAACCAATAGCACTATAGTTTTCGCTTGTACAAATGGAGGCATTTTTAGAACAATAGATAGTGGCAATAACTGGGTACAGATTGTAAGTGGTGATTTTCTTGAAGTAGAATTCCATCCTACTAATACCAATACAGTTTATGCTACTAGAAGCATTGGAAATAATACAGAATTTTATAGATCAACCAATGGTGGAGCTAATTTCAATCAAATAGGCACAGGTTGGCCTGTGATATCTGGAACGGACGATCAAAGAAGAACTGAAATTGCGGTTAGCCCTCACTTACCCAATCATGTTTTTGCATTGTTAACAGGATCAGCCAACGGCGGATCTGGTCTTTATGGTATTTATGTAAGTACGGACCAGGGTGCAAACTGGACATTTCAATGCTGTGGTCCACAACCAGCTGGTCCACCATCTGCAAGTAACCCAAACCTTATGGGTTGGAGCGATGATGGAACGGATGACGGTGGCCAATACTATTATGATTTGGCATTGGCTGTTTCTCCCACAAATGCAGACTCCATATTTGTAGGTGGTGTCAACCTATGGATTTCTTCAAATGGTGGAAACTCTTTTGTATGTCCTGCTAAATGGTCTCATCCGCATAAGCCTGGCTATGTGCACGCCGATATCCATGATATTCATTTCTATGCCCACACGAATGAAATATGGTTAGCTGGTGATGGCGGTATTTTTTATTCAAATGACAATGGTACCACATTCCAAAAAAGGACGGTAGGAATAGAAGGTACAGATTTTTGGGGATTTGGACAGGGTTGGTGGCATGGAGATATTATGTTGGGTGGTGCATATCATAATGGGACCATGCTAAAAGAAAATGATGTATATATCAATGATTGGATTTGTACCGATGGAGGTGATGGAACTTTAGGTTTTGTCAATCCTGGATTAGAAAAACAAGTTTATAGTTGGTTTGATATAAAAACATTACAATCAGACAGAAATATAGCTCCTATAACACGTACATTTCAATACAAACCTAATAATACTTACATCACTGGTAGATCTAATGATTTGTTGGTGGACCCAAGATATTATACACATTGGCTAACTGGTCATGGAACAAAACTTTTCAAAACAAAAGACAATGGTTTTTCATTTATAGAGATATATGACTTTGGAGAAGATGTAGCTTCAATGGCACAATCATGGAGTAATCCTGATGTTATCTATGCATGTACTTTTATTAATTGGGGGGGAATAAAAAAAATATATCGTACAACAGATGGGGGAGTTAATTGGACTGATATTACTCCTGAATCATCTGTGTTAAATGAAAATACTTGGATTCCTTATGACATAGTAGTGGATCACGATGATCCGAATAAATTATGGGTTGCTAGAACATCAATGTACGACAGTAATATTAATGGTTTTTCTGTGTTTTATTCGGACAATGGTGGTAATACCTGGCAAAACATTAGCGGAACAGGCTTAAATGGACATTCGCCCACTAGCTTATATCTACAAAAAGGAAGTGCAAATGGTTTGTATGTAGGCACAAGAAGAGGTATCTTTTACAAAGATGACACTATCAATGATTGGGTATTATATAATAATGCTTTGCCTGCTACAACCCATAGTACAAGATTAGAAGGCTATTATAGAAAAAATAAAATCAGAAATGCCACAAATAGATCGGTATGGGAAAGTCCGTTTTTCTCTCCATCATCCCCTAAAGCCTATGCATCCGCAATCACCGATACAATGTATTGTGCTAGAGACAGCGTACAGTTTGTAGATCATTCAGTAGTCTCTGATGATAATGTGACATGGACATGGTCCTTTCCGGGAGGAAGTCCATCTACATCCAACATTAGAAATCCTAAAGTCCTTTACTCCAATTCTGGAAATTATGATGTAACTTTAACAGTTAATGATATACATGGTAGTTCTACCAAAACATTTCCAAATTTCATTACTATAATAGATGATTGTGCCGTAGATACCATTCCAGGATCTGCTTTAAGAGTAGAGAGATTTGGTGGACAAAACAAACATGGTCTTGTCGAAAACTCTGACTTACAAGAAGTGGATAGTTTGACATTTACAGCATGGATATTCCCTCAAGATTCTCAACCCGATTATGCAGGCATATTTATGGGAGATGGGCCATCCGCAGCTGGATTGAATTTTAAAGATGGACTTCAGCTAGCATATCATTGGCCAGGAGGCCAGTGGTGGTGGAACTCCAATATTTTTGTACCAGCTAATCAATGGAGTTTTGTAGCTTTTGTAGTCAGACCCACAGGTATTACGGTTTATTGCAATGAACAAAGTGCAACTCATAATTTCGCGCTTACTCCAACGGATATTCCTTCATTTAGGTTGGGAAGTTATAGAAACTGGAATGATAGAAACATGAATGGAATGATAGAGGAAGTAGCTATTTATGACAGACCTTTATCCACTGAAGAGATAAGATTAAGGCGACATTTAACTAAATATCTCGCCATCGATACTTCCCTTATAGCATATTATCAGTTCAATTCGTCTAGCTCACATGATTATGACAAAGTGGGCAATAAGCACGTAATCTTAACCAATAATGCTCAAAAAATACTTTCGGATGCTCCAGTTGGAGGAGGAAAATCAATGACAATCAACATCACTAACGGTGGGTTAAAAGATTTTTCAAATGTGGGCATGCAAATGTTTTTTCCTACTTCTGGTACATATCCCAATGGGCCAGTAGTAGTTTCACAGATAAATGTGGATCCCAGTACAATACCTCCTACAAATTTTGATGCAGATAAATATTGGATAGTCAATAACTATGGTACGAATATCAATTTCACACAATTGGATAGTCTAAAACTGTTTGAATCTGGTAATATTTTTGGCGGTTGTGGTAATCCAGCTTTTAACTTGTATTTCAGAAGCCCAAATAGCCATTCTACAAGTTGGCAAAGGAAAGGTAGTCCATTTGAAGTTAAGGCCCAATTCCCTTCTCAAATAATTTATAACAACCTTAATAATATCAATGCTTTTGGTCAATTTTACAATGCTAATACTGGAACATACAACCCAAACATAACAGAATTGTGTAATGGTGTAGATGATAATTGTAATGGGGTCGTTGATGAAGATATTCCTCTCATAGTTACTAATGAACAAGATTCGGGTTTCAACACTTTGCGTAACCTTTTAACTTGTGTTACTTCTGGTGATACTATCTTATTTAATGGAGGAGTGGATACAATTTATTTAAATTCTCCTCTAAATATCGATAAAGATGTGCATATATTGGGTCATAATAACAATCCAGTCACATTGATGGTGGATATGAATTTATCTTCATTTATGAACACCAATTACGGTCTTAAAATCAATGATAACAATTCCGTAGGATTTGAATGGTTAAAAATATTCCAAGAAGGAAATAATATCAACAAACCTATTGTGACAAATTATGGTCATTGGATTCTAAAAAATTGTGAATTCTCAGGCTCGAATACCCCTGTTATCAAAAATGAAAATTTGGGTAGCGTAAATATTGATGAACAAACTGTGATTGAGTAAATCTACATTAAGTTGATAAAAGATAATATCAGTAGAAAAATCTAAAAATAAAGATAATTTGGCTCACAAATTTCTAATAAAATAATACGTAAGTCATCATTTTGCCTTACCTTTGCGGCTTTATTT
>DAIPYV010000227.1:0-4512 GCA_036782555.1 Saprospiraceae bacterium | reverse complement strand
CCTAATGGATGTTGGCCCAAATCCCATAAGATATCAAATCCATTGTTCCAATATCTTCCTTCTACAAAAAGTTTGAGGTCCATGGTTTTATAAAATTGCGCCATTCTATACAGAGGTGGGCGTACCATGCCATTGGCCAAACTTAAAAAATCTTCTGCACTACGCGCTTCTTTATCCAATAAAATAGCTTTAATTACTGCTTTGAGATCGCCACGTACCCCGCTGCCATTGTTGCTAAATGTCATGGCCACACGCTCTACATACTCTGGTGAAGGATTGGATTTGACCAATCTTTGTATTAATCTATATGCCACAAATGGGCCAGTATTGGGATGGTTAAATAAGCTACGGATGGCATCTTGTATATCTTTAATGCCATCTTGATTGGGTGGCAATACGGTACCTTGGAGTAGTTTTTTCTCACCATAATCATGGAACTCATCATACATAGCCATAGGAACAAATTTATCTACAAAGTATATATTGAGACCAAAGCGTGGTTCTGGTGGCCAAGGCATACCTTCAGCCACAGCACCCATACCGAGACCAGTGAATACGCGGGCTAATTCTTTGATATCATCATTGTTGTATGTAGGTATATCATTGCCTTGAGCGTCTTTTTTTCGTGTGCCATCCATATTGAGTTCATAGAGACCTATGGTAAACAGTTGCATTAGTTCTCTTGCAAAGTTTTCGTCAGGAAAGATGTTGTTTTCAGGATCTGCTTTTGGGTTATTTAAATGTGTCAAGTAGTAACCCATAATTGGATTCAAAGCTATTTCATTCAACAAGTCTTCATAATTGCCAAAAGCATGATTCATCAAAATGTCATAGTAATGAGCTGTTTCTTTGCCCCAATCCCTTATATCTGAATTAATAGAGACTACTAAAATTTCACTCAGCGCTTGGGCTATCTTTATTCGCAATACGTCTTCATTGCGCATGAGTCTTGTCCACCATGCATAATGGAAATGTTTGGCCCATGGCCCATAATAACCTTCATTGTCATATCCATCAGCTATTCTGGCTGCAAATATGTCGCGCATCACTTCATCTACTATGGGTGACATAGGTTCGTTGGGCAAAGTCATTTGGTGGTCTATCCACCCTTCAAATCCCAATTTCATAACCTCATCTATTTCAGATTTTTTTCCTCCAAAACCAGCTTGGGCTAAAAATCTTGAGGCATCCATAAAAGGCGCATCTAACCCAGAGCCATCCATGGTTTTTTCTGGCGCCGAACCTTCTATGTTATGAGAAGCTGTGATAGTAATGTCTTGATTATTTCCAGCTCCGAGTGTGATGGATTCGTTTTGTGCTACCGAAACAGATAGGTGTAGGGCAAAAAAACTTACGATCAATATATTTAATAGTTCCATTATGCAGAGGGTTTTACCGGATGATGATTAATTTTTTGGTTTTTATTCCATGTGGATTGATGAGGCTTACGAAGTAAGAACCAGGTGGAATTTCAGAAATACTAAGTTGTGTCACGTTTTGTGTGATGTCTCCCTTTACGATCATGCGTCCAAACATATCTGTCAAGTGAAATCTTAAACCATCCTTAGGAATTTCATTAATGGATATAGATACAATATCAGATGCAGGATTAGGACTAATATTGACATCAAGCTCAAAAGATGTCGGTGTCTGCACCGATACAGGAATCTGTCTGGCCTCAAGTTTGATTTCACCGAGACCAAAACATTCATTGTGTCCGTGATTGGATACTGCTGTGATAAGCAAGTGACGCATGATGAGGCCACCAAAATCTGGCCCCGGCTGTCCTTCGTAAAATGCTGATAAGCCGCCACCATCAAGACGGAAATTGCCAAATTCGTACCAAGTCAAACCATCTAAAGAATAATCTATAACCATGTCTTGGATGCCTGCACCATCATAATTGGGCGTATTAAGATTCCATATTTTGGTTGTGGTTAAGGCATAATTGTGCCCCAAGTCATATGCTATCCAATGCCCAGAACCTCGTAGGGGATTGGGTGACTGACTGCTTTTACATGATATCCATGCATCGGTTTTTGATGTCGAATGCCTATCCACAAAGGCTTGGCTATTTACCGTCGAAACGCCAATCCAAAAAAACAAAAATATCAATATCTTATCCATCCTAAGGGTATTATAATATTTTAAAAATCCTAGTTAAAGGCAAAATTAAATATTATAATTTAGATTAAAGGTATTTTTTTTTATTTTTTTATTTAGAAATAAAGAATGGGTTAAAACCCCATTAAAAACACACTATATTATTAGGGTATCTACTTAGTGGGAGAAGCTTTTTGGTATCATTGCTGTAAAAAACAATTGGAAAAATTAGCCGCTTCAATACAGTTGCCAACAAAAAAGGTGTAACAGCTAGCATTACACCTTTTTAAAAGTTTTTTCTAAAATTCTTATTCAAATATCAATTTCTTTTTCATAGTTTCAAACTCCTCCTCTGAGAGCAGACCAGTCGCTTTCATATCTGCTAGCTCCTTTAATTTTTCAATGGTATTGGAATGATGGGCGGTATCGCTCACTTTTTCTTGTTTTTTGCGCATTTCTTCAGCCACTTGTTTGCCTTTTTCAAATTTATCATTGTAGTATTTTTTTAATCTCTCAGGGTCAAAATCCAAAAAAGTACCACCTGTGTCGAAATGTTTTTTAAATACTTCGCCTAATGCGTATGTCGAGGCACCTGAAAGAACTGCCATAGTTACGCCACCTATGACGGAACCCACACCAGGAATAAACTTCACAGCTCTTGCACCTAATCTGGCTAATCCGGAACCTGTCAATGAGGTAATCAATGCTTTACCTTCTGTCATCTTAAAATCTACTTCATAAATCTTGCTCAATTGCTTTATCATATCTAATTGAATAGCACTTACAGCTAAAAAATCAGCCATAGGAATTGGAATTAATCCGGCACCCATAGACCACATCATGTGGTTTTTTATGACGGATTGTGCATTATCTGCTCTATTGGTTTTATCGAATTCTGACATGTTAATTTATTTTAAACACAAATATAACTAAAAAACCAAGTAATGATAACTTTTTATTAGATGAATAGGATAAATTTTCAGATGAAACACCCATGACTAACATGCGGACACAAAGGGGATGATATATCCCGTAGGATATTTATACAGCTGGGCTAATTGGGCTTATATGTTCCCCTTACCTCGCCAAAAAAAGTGCAGGCAGTTCTAGCCTTAACATACAGGTAATCTTTGAGGGCCCAACTAAAATTTTATCAGATGAATCCGATAAAAATTGTTTTACAAATAATTCATTGTCTATCTTTGCACTTTATAAATTGGAATACCTTAGTGAAGCATATTTTTTTAATATTAAATTTTACTTGTTTTTTTGCCGGATTCACTTGGTCACAAGAAATATTAACTACTTTTTCTGGACAAAAAATTATGGTCCATAACGAAGGAAATTGGTATTATGATAGTCTTTATATTTTAAAACATGAAGATACTAAAAATCAATATTTTCAATCTTTAATGGATTTTAATGATGAACAAAAGTCTTACATAAATTCCATTTTATCAAAAGCTGAAATAAAAGAAGTAAATTTTGCTATCAGAGCCAATCAATTAGATATAAATATTTCTAAAGTAGAAAAAGAGTACTATTGGGCTAAAAAATCAAATAAAAAAGATATATCGAAACTTCTTAAAAAAGATATTGATAAAAATAAAAAATCTTTGAGAGACCTTCTTCAGTATTATAAATATGCATCTGAAAATTTGAAAGTGATATATTCCATGCCTCAATATAGTTATGTGGAAAAAACGGAATACATCCTTCAACTATCACAGGTGTATGATGTGAAAATACCAGATAGTCTTTTTTTTATAGACGAATCCTCATTAGTTCAAATACAAAATGATAGCCTTATGGTATTGGATAAATGGCAAAATGACACTATATTCACTGAAAGAATGGATATGGATTCAACACTTATGTATGATGATAATTTTGGTTCAGAAGGGGACAGTGTTCACCTGTTGGGTGAAATAAATAATAAATCCACAGAAACTTATGGAGTTGGGAATTCTAATCATTTGGTTCTTGATGAACAAAATGAGTTTGATTGGCTTTTGAAAAATATGGAAGACCCATTAAAAACAGTTTATAGTCGACCCAAGTGCAAGCTGCAGCAGAATAGCAAGAATAAAAAAACGCGTTTTGCCGCCACATATCCAGAATTTCTTTGTGGTCATGTACCGCCTATGGCCAAGAATTACTTTAAAGATTCTAATCTTTTGGAGGTAGAAAGTGTTATTGTACAAAATGATAATAAAAAATATTTGCAACTGATAATAACTATAATGAATAGAGATGCTGGTAAAAATTATGGTTTTATCACAAAAAATGCACTGATCAAATTTGTCGGAATCAACGGAAAGCATCTAAATTTGTTAATAGATCGGTCTGCCAGCACCAGTATTGAAGCTGAGACAGGCAAAATTGTATACAAAGTTCAAAAAGAATTAT
>DAIPYV010000226.1:0-4566 GCA_036782555.1 Saprospiraceae bacterium | reverse complement strand
AGGTAAGCTCTAATAGAAAAAGTTGTACATTGAATTTAAAAATAATAAAAGATTTATACCTTTACGACTTAAATTGAAGTTGGAATGAAATTTTTAAAAATATTTATCTTAATTATCTCAATACTTTTTGTGGGTTGCTTTGATACTCTACCTAACAATATTTCTGAAGAATTTTATACTAAAGAATATCATAATGCTATCAAAAAAGTGACCGACATTATTGTACATGATATATTTTCACCACCTGTGGCAGCAAGAATTTATGCCTACACAACCATTGCAGGCTTTGAAA
The DNA here is from genome assembly GCA_036782555.1 of Saprospiraceae bacterium. Classification (GTDB taxonomy): domain Bacteria; phylum Bacteroidota; class Bacteroidia; order Chitinophagales; family Saprospiraceae; genus OLB9. Next base: position 4,274 of record DAIPYV010000226.1, on the reverse strand, counting down.
CTGCAAGGATTGGGGATAGTACATACGCATCTTTAGAAAGTAAAATAGCTCATTTAACTCCGCTTAATTTTTCAGAAGAATACCCACAAGCTAATACAAATATTTCTGCCATTTTAGCCGCACTCACAACAAGCAAACATTTTATTTTTTCAGAAGATAGTATTCAAAGCCATATAGAAAATTTAAAAGTAAAATTTAAAAACGCTGGTTTTTCTAAAAAAACTATCTCTGATTCAGAAAAATTAGCACAGGAAGTCAGCCACCAAATTATCCAATGGGCTAAAAAAGATTTGTATGCTCAGACTAGATCTTATCCTAAATTTTCAGTGACTAAAGATGCCTATAGATGGAAGCCTACACCACCTGGCTATATGGATGCTATTGAGCCATCATGGAATAAAATTAGGCCTATGATTTTGGATTCAGCCTCAGTTTTTAAGCCAGCTCCACCTTCTCAATTTGACATGCAAAACCCTCATTCAAGCTTTTATAAAGAAGTAATGGATGTGTACAATACTACGAATAGTTTGACATTGGAACAAAAAGAAATAGCGAGCTTTTGGGACTGTAATCCTTTCGCATTACAAATCACAGGTCATGTCATGCATGCCGTTAAAAAAATATCACCAGGTGGTCATTGGGTAAATATTACAGGTTTGGCGGCAAAAAAATCTAATTTTGATTTTTTATCCACCTCAAGAGTGTATGCTGTTGTGTCAATTGGTTTATTCGATGCTTTCATATCTTGTTGGGATGAAAAATATAGGTCTAATCTCATCAGGCCAGAGAGTGTTATTAATGAATACATCGATCCTGAATGGTTACCACTGCTGCAAACCCCACCATTTCCCGAATATACAAGTGGGCATAGTGTAGCATCAACTGCCTCATCAGTTATATTGACTGCGCTTTTTGGTGATGAATTTGCCTTTGATGATGATACCGAAGTAGAGTTTGGTCTTCCTATACGGACATTTAGATCCTTTTACCATGCTGCTGATGAGGCCTCTATTTCAAGGCTTTATGGCGGTATTCACTACAGGCCAGCTATAGAAAATGGTATCATTCAAGGACGGAAAGTGGGAGAATTAGTAGTTAATGACATTTTGAAAAAGTAAAATTATCTGTAAATTCAAAATACCCTATCACATGTCAAACCATTAAAACACCGAATGCAAACCAACCAGATGTGTATTTATCTTATAATTTTTGATTTCCGTGGTAGGTTTCTTTTTTCTCTCTAATAAATGAATGGCGGCAGTTTTGCCAATTTCATAACCTGAATGCAGCATATGCGTGATTTGAGGGTATATAAAATTAGGTATTTTACCATCACTAATCGAAACAATACTCACTTTACCAGGATATAAATCACGGCTGCGAAGAAAAGAAAATATCGCCATCATTATTTCGTCGGTCATGCTGAATACTGCATCATAAGGAAAAAATGCTTTCTGCAAAATAGAAGAAGGTAAAGTTTTGTTCATGTATATGATTTGATTATCTTCTAATCTTACATTCATTTCTTTATGTGCCTTCTCAAAGCCCGCCTGCCTGAGTTTGGTTATATTCAGATTAGGATTGCCAAACAAACCTAAAATATTGTGTTTATCCCTTTTTAAAAGTGTTTTGGTTGCTTCATAAGCAGTTTTTTCGTCATCAATTGTAACTGTTGAATACTTTTTGGAAGGAATCACTTTATCTATAAGCACTACGGGAATTTCAGTCTCATAGAGTGGTGCAAAATGGTCCAAATTGTCCGTTTCATCTGATAAGACCACAAAAACCCCGTCCACCACCCAGCTAAGACAGTGTTTGACGTATTCAGCTTCTTTATCCTTACTATTATTACTGTAAAATGTTATGAGACTAATACTATTGGCCTCCAAAACATCACTAATGCCGCGCAACAAATCTGGAGTAAAAAACATGTTAAACTCTGGCAAGATAATGGCTACTTGATCTGATGATTTATTTCTAAAATACTTGGCATGGAGGTTAGGAACATAATTGAACTCTTTAGCTGTTTCTTGTACTCGACGTTTGGTCTCTTCGCTTATATCTGGATGATTGGATAAAGCCCTTGATACAGTCGATATATTCAATGACAACATTTTGGCTAAATCTTTTATGGTGACTCTTTTCATAATGATTTTACTTTTCTATGTTCTGATTTCACAAAAGTATAATTTTTCCACAACAATCCATTGCACAATCGTTTTAAATTTATCTTTTTTTATCCACATCCGCTCTAAAGGTGACAATAAACAAGTCTAATTTACAATATCAGTTATGCAAAATGATTATAAATATGCTAAATTTTAAAATTTTATTTTAAAATTTTGATTTTTTACAGTATAAATAATAATATTCTAAACCTACTTAAAACTATTAAATTATATGTTTAAAATGTCAGACAATTAAAAATAAAATTTTGATTTCTGATTTTCCTTTCTAACTTTGCTATTAATTATATATCTCAAATCTCCAATTATTTCAAATGAAAGCTGTTATTTTTATCTTATTATTCATCAGTTGTGTTTCTTTCTCACAAGATACTTGGACTATTCAAGCCAAAAAGATTGACTCCAATAATTATTATGGCATCACGGTGGCCAATGGTATGGTGGGTATTGTTTCTTCTCCACGTCCTCTCGAGGTTCAAGATGTCATCCTCAATGGGGCTTATGATTACTATCAGCGTGGTCGTGTGTCTAATATCCTCAAAGTGTTTAATCATATGAATATGTGGTTGGAAGTGGACGAGGTCCGTCTCCATGACAAAAACATCAAAGGATTTACCCAGGCAGTAAATATGAAAAACGCTGTATTTACTACAGAGTTTTCGCATGAAAATAAAGTCAAAGTCACTTCAGAAATGCTCTCATTGAGACATTTACCTTATTCTACTATGCACATTATTACATTAGAGGCTCTATCAGATATCCATATCACAGCGGCTTCAGTCATAGATTCACCCAATCACCTAAGTGATGTACGAAATTATTTTGCAGAGATAGATAGACCGCATGTTCAGATACCTTTATTGACATCTGTAGCACTAAGTCCGAGTGGAAACCTCAAAGTGGCAGCAAGTAATAGTTTTTTATTTCCTGAAAAACATGGCGAGACACCCTATCTCATTCACGAAGACTGGGACTACAATATGCACTTAGCCAAGTTTAAGCGCAAGATGAAAAAGGGAGAAAAGTACCGTTTTGCAGTGGTAGGAAGTATTGCTGGGTCCAATGAATATAATGACCCTCATAATGAGGCCGAGAGATTAACAGTTTTTGCGGCACTCGAAGGCATTGACCGACTCCTACAGAAACACACTGAAGCATGGGAAAAGCTTTGGCAAAGCGATATTATCGTTGAGGGTGATGATGAAGCGCAAAGGGATATTCGTTCAGCTTTATACCATTTATATTCTTTTGTTCGTGCTGGGTCGGGTTATAGTATGTCGCCTATGGGGCTATCAGGTTTGGGATATAATGGACACGTTTTTTGGGACACTGAATTGTGGATGTATCCGCCACTACTCTTGATGCATGCAGATATAGCCTCATCACTTGTGGATTATCGGATAGATAGACTGCCTGCAGCACGACGCAATGCCTACTCACACGGTTTCAAAGGAGCTATGTTCCCATGGGAGTCCGCCGATGATGGGACAGAAGATACACCAGTTTGGGCTATTACGGGACCATTCGAACATCATATAAGTGGCTGTGTGTCATGGTCAGCATGGAAGTATTATCAAGTGACACAAGACATAGACTGGCTCCGAGAGAAGGGCTATTCTTTAATAAAAGATGTGGCGGATTTTTGGGTGTCTAGAGTAGAAAAAGATGCTCAAGGACGCTATCATATCAATAATGTAGTAGCTGCAAATGAATGGGAAGAGAACATTGACAATGATGCCTTTACCAATGGTATTGCCATCTTATCTCTAAGATATGCCCACCAAGCGGCACAAATATTAGGTAAAAAACCAGATACTCAATGGCTTAAAGTAGCTGATAATATTGTCATCGAAAAATTCCCCAATGGCGTCACTCGTGAAAATAGAACATTTGAAAAAAGGATGATCAAACAAGCGGACGTCAATTTATTGAGCTTTCCATTAGATCTCATCAGAGACCCTGAGCAGATGAAAAAGGACTTGGATTTTTACGAGCCGTTGATGTCACCTACTGGACCAGCCATGGGTTTCTCAGTTATGGCGGCTATCTATGCCCGATTAGGGAAACACGAATCATTGTATGATAAAT
>DAIPYV010000225.1:0-4571 GCA_036782555.1 Saprospiraceae bacterium | reverse complement strand
TAATATATTGGTTCTTAATAGGTTGTCTATATTCATTGGATAATTTAATTTAAGTGATTAAGCCTGATAGTTACCGCGTTTTTATGAGCCAATAATTGTTCGGCTTCTGCCATTACTTCTGTGATAGGGCCAATTTTTTTAATACCTTCTGCTGTGACCCTTTGGAAGGTTACTTTTTTGACAAAACTATCCAATGACACACCACTATAGTTGCGAGCATAACCATAAGTAGGTAATGTGTGGTTGGTACCACTAGCATAGTCTCCTATACTTTCACAACTGTAGGGCCCCAAAAATACCGAACCCGCATTAATGATTTTATTGGCCAGATAATCATCCATTTCAGTAGAGACAATAAGGTGCTCTGGCGCGTATTGATTACTAAATTCCATACATTCGTCTAAGGAATGGAGCAAAACGGCTTTACTATTCATCAAAGCTGCTTCTGCAACGGCTTTACGTGGCAATGATTCTAATTGAATATTGATTTGATTCAAAGTGGCTTCAATGGTTTTTTCATCATTGGACAATAAGATGACTTGGCTATCTGACCCATGCTCGGCCTGCGAGAGTAAATCTGCTGCTATAAATTCTGGTGGTGTCGTACTATCCGCAATAACCAATACTTCACTCGGACCTGCAGGCATATCTATAGCCACACCATAATTCAGTGCCATCTGTTTGGCCGCAGTGACGTATTGATTGCCCGGGCCAAAAAGTTTATCTACTTTATCTATGGATTCAGTACCTACGGTCATGGCTGCTATGGCCTGAATACCTCCTACTTTATATATATTTCTTATACCTGAAATAGATGCCGCATAAAGAATAGCTGGGTGAATATTTCCATTTTTGTCCGGAGGTGAGCAAAGACTAATATGAGTACATTTTGCAAAAACAGCGGGAACACCCAACATCAGAACTGTTGAAAATAATGGGGCAGTACCACCCGGAATGTATAAACCTACGTTTTCTATAGGGATACTTTTGCGCCAACATGTGACGCCTGGCATGGTTTCCGTATATTGAATGTTTTCCATTTGTGTCGCGTGGAAAGTCTCAATATTGTTTTTGGCTTGTTGTATAGCTAATTTGAGATCAGGTGCTAACAGTTGTTCAGATTGAGCTATCTCCTCCGCTGTAACTATCATTTCAGTGAGTTGTACCTTGTCAAAAGTCTCAGTATATTCAAGTACTGCTTTATCTCCATGCACTTTCACTTGTTGAAATATATTATCAACTAGTACGCTCAAATCTTTTGCTTCCAATTGGGCACGCTGTAAGTATTGTGTCCAATCACTTTTTTTAGGATATTTTATGAATTCCATAATGTTGTTAATTATTTGTCTTTTTATTATAAAATCATTTTTTCAATAGGTGCTACTAATATACCCTCAGCTCCACAGTTTTTGAGTTGGTCGATGACTTCCCAAAAATCCTGTTCTTTGATAACGGAATGTAAACTGCACCAACCTTCCTGCGACAAGGGTAGGAGCGTAGGAGCTTTCATGCCAGGTAGGATTTTGATGATGTCAGCAACTTTGTCATTAGGTGCATTGAGTAGAATGTATTTGTATTCTTTGGCTGTGTTTACGGCACGAATTCTGAATAGGAGTTGATCTAGAATCTTACTTTTAGCATCATCCATATCAGAGTTAGAAATTAAAACTGCCTCACTTTTGAGTACATGATCCACTTCTTTAAGGCCATTCATCAGTAGAGTGCTACCAGTACTCACTATATCAAAGATAGCATCTGCCAATCCTATGCCTGTAGCAATTTCCACGCTGCCACCGATTTCTTCAATGATGACAGAGATATTCTTAGTTTTAAAATAGTTTCTAATAATATTGGGATAACTTGTGGCTATTCGTTTGCCTTGGAAGTAAGAAAGGCCCGAATATTTTTCATCTTTGGGAATGGCCAATGACATTCTACAGGACGCAAAGCCCAATTTTTCTACAGTTTGGACATTTTTGCCTTTTTCTAGCACTTCATTTTCACCCAAAATGCCGATGTCAGCTACACCTTGTTCTACATACTGAGGGATATCATCATCTCTCAAAAAGAGGATTTCGATAGGGAAATTATCTGAAAGGGCTTTGAGTTTTCTGTCACCATTGGCTAGTTTAATACCACAATCACGCAGCAATTGTAAAGATTTTTCACTCAACCTTCCTGATTTTTGTACGGCTATCTTTAATGGACTCATACTTTATGTTTGTTTTTATTGTTTGAGTCGTATCAGGAAAGGAAATTGTCTTAAAACAAAAAACCCGTCTGATAGAACTCAAACGGGTTTTTGATATATTTATATTAGATTACATACCATTATCACCTCGCCTGAGCGAACATAATATGATGATGATGTAATGATAAATTGAACATTTTATTAAATTTGAAATGCAAAGGTATAAAAATATTTAAAAGTGAAAGCTATCTTTATTTAAAAAAAATAAATTTTTATAAAAAAAATAAATATAAGTCAAACACAACCCAAATAAACAGAAGAAATTTAATATATAAAAAAAGTAAAAAATTTCAAAAATTAGAATACAAAACACCTACGATTGTTCAATACCCTTTTTCTATTAATATATCTTTAACTCAGCTATTTTGAAAACCTTACCACGGCATTTTTCATTACAGAAAAGAATAATATTTAACATATCTACGTTATTTACGGTATTTTAACCTATGAAGGATATTGGGTTTTATTGCGGCGTGGTTTTCCTGTTCATGAGCTCTTGGGTTATGGCACAGATAGATAGTCCGTACAGACCTCAGAGGAGCGTGATTACTTTGGATAGCTGTGCAGTGAAACTATCTGAATTTACCGTTTTGCCTACTTCTGTTTCAGTTACCTGGGATAGCTTACTCATTGAAGGCTATGTTTTGAAAAATAATATTTTGATATTTGACAATGCTACTTGCGAACAGTTGCGAGATAAAGAATTAGTCATCACTTTTAGGACATTTGGCTTCAATTTTGAAAAGCCCTATTATACCATAGATTCAAGCTTATTGACTTATCAAGAGTTGATGATTGGCGGTGGTTATAATTACAATCCTTTTGCAGTTGATAATGCTATCATTCAATCGCAAGGTTTGGATTATAGGGGGAGCTTTACCAGAGGACTTTCGATTGGCAATAATCAAAGTTTGGTGCCCAATTCCAATTTTGATATGCAGTTATTGGGAGATTTGGGCAATGGCCTCAAGGTAGTAGCTGCTATTTCTGATGACAATCTTCCCATACAGGCACAGGGCAATACGCAGCAACTCCAAGAATTTGACAAAGTATTTATTCAAGTCAGTAAAGACAGACACAGTGTTACGGCAGGGGATTACGAGTTGCGACGTCCTGAGGGATATTTTATGAATTATTTTAAAAAACTAAAAGGTGTGAGTTTAGCCACTAGCCTAGATTTGAACAAAAATACCGAAATCACCACCAAGGGAAGTTTTGCTATTTCAAGAGGTAAATTTGCTAGGCAAACCGTACCTATACGTGAGGGTAATCAAGGGCCTTACAGATTAGTTGGGAATAATAATGAGCGTTTTATCATTGTATTAGCTGGTACTGAAAAAGTCTTTTTTAATGGTATCTTGTTGACGCGGGGCTTTGATTACGATTACGTCATAGATTATAATAGAGCAGAACTTACCTTTTCGCCTACACGCGTTGTGGCTAGAGATTCTAGAGTTATCATTGAATTTGAATACACAGATGTGAGTTATTTGCGATCATTGTATGCTTCTGAGACAGAAATTATCGGCAAAAAATGGAAAGTGGGCGTCAATTTTTACTCAGAACAAGACAGCAAGACATCCACGACAGATGTAGCCTTAGATACGTCAGATATAAGGATAATGGCCTTGAGTGGCGATGACTTATCGCGTTCGGCACGCTCCGGCATACGCGTATTAGATTCGCAGACTGCTCAAGAACAAAACCGGATAATATATGCAGGTGAACCTGATCCCTTGGACCCAACACAAGTTATTTTACGATTTACGACCAATTTGGACAGTGCTCGATATACCGCTGCCTTTTCTGAATTCGGACCCGGGCGCGGAGACTATGTCATAGATAATACGGTCACAGCCAATGCACGCGTCTATAGATACGTAGGTAAAAATCAAGGATCTTATATGCCTGTGGTGCGATTAATTCCCCCTGAACAAAAACAGATGTTGACCACCAATATGCGTTATAATTTTAACAAAAATACATATCTTTTTGCAGAGACAGCTATGAGTTATTTTGATTTCAATCGTTTTTCTACACTAGATAATGGTGACAATTTAGGTTTGGCTTCTCATATAGATTTTGGGCATCGTGTTAAATTAGATACCGCTGGTCAGTGGCACTTGCTATCTTCCGTAAAATACGAATATGTACATGAAAATTTTTCTCCACTCAACCCATTTAGACCACCCGAATTTACACGGGACTGGAATGTAGAGCTTCTTACTGCAAAAGGTCATGAAAGTTTATTACTATCACAATTTCAATTACAGCAAAAGAACGGTTGGAAAATAAATTATGCCTATAAGAGGTATGACAA
>DAIPYV010000224.1:0-4577 GCA_036782555.1 Saprospiraceae bacterium | reverse complement strand
TTTAAATTTTAGATTGAAGATGTTTGATTGCTGATTTTAAAATTAGAGATAATTTAAGAGATAGGATGTCTGTAAGATGCAGAATAACTACCTGTTACATAGTGCTCTAACTGACGTTCAATATCGCCGAGCAAACTACTGGCACCAAATCTAAATAAATCAGGTTGAAGCCACTCGTTTCCTAATTCTTCTTTCATCAACATCAAATAATTTAAAGCATCTTTAGCTTTGGATATACCTCCGGCAGGTTTGTAACCGACTTTGACACCCGTTCGTTCTAAGTATTCTCTTATCATGCGTATCATGACCAATGTTACTGGCAATGTGGCATTGACTGGTTCTTTTCCTGTACTTGTCTTGATAAAATCAGACCCCGCCATCATAGCCACCATACTCGCTTTGGCTACCTGTGTCAATGTAGGTATTTCTCCAGTGGCCAAAATAGTCTTCATGTGTGCATCGCCACATGCTTGGCGACATGCCGCTATCTCATCATAGAGCGATTTCCAATCTGACTGAAGCACTAAAGCACGACTGATGACGATATCTATTTCTGAAGCTCCTGCGGCGACAGATTTTTTTATCTCCATGAGTTTAATGTCCAAATCAATTTGGCCTGCGGGAAAACCCGTTGATACAGCTGCTATAGGTATTTTTGTGCCCTTCAATGCCTCAACAGCATGAGGTATCAAATTGTGATAAACACATACAGCACCTGTCGTTATACCAGCATCAGCCATACCCAAAGCCTCTAAAATATCTTTTCTAACAGGATTTTTGGCTTTGTTGCACAATCTCATGACATTTGATGGTGTATCATCTCCAGCTAATGTCGTCAAGTCCATACATGTGATAGCTTTAAGCAACCAAGCAGCTTGCCATTGTTTTTTGACTGAACGTCTAGTACCAATGGTAGAAGCACGGCGCTCTACAGCGCTTCGGTTCACATTTATATTGTCTATCCATCCCAAATCAAATGGCACACCTTCATTTCGGGCATGGGCGTGTTGGACTTTTGATTCCATATGTATCTTTTTATTTTTTAAAGTTGCTGTCATTTTTATAATAAAAATAATTAGTGAATTGTTTTTAGGATCAATGGTGAAATATTAGGCTGGTTCTCTTTAATAACAAAAGCTTTGTCTAAATGTATTTTAGCTTTGTTTTCTAAGTCCCGACTATCTGTGTGTAGTTCTGCCAAAACATCTCCTACACGTACTTCATCACCAACTTTTTTCTTTAAAACTATACCTGCACCATAATCTATGTGACTATCCTTATTTTCTCTACCCGCTCCTAACTTCATGGAAGCAAGACCTATCTCCATCGCTTTTAATTCGTGTATAAAACCTGAATATATACTGACATAAGGTAAGACAATAGCGCTTTTGGGTAGCAAATCTATATTTTTAATAACCTCTAAATTGCCACCTTGAATAGATATCCATTCTTCAAATTTTTCATAAGCTTTTCCGTTTAACAAATTTTCTTTTAATACATCTTGAGCATGCTCAGTAGTTTCACATTTGCCATTTAGTAAGAGCATTTGAGACGCCAAATTGAGGCACAAGTTTTCCAAATCTTTCGGCCCTTCACCTTTTAGTACAGCTATAGCCTCTTTGACTTCCAAAGCATTTCCGATGGTATTACCTAAAGGTTGGTTCATATCAGAGATGGTCACCACTATCTTTTTATTCATCTTTTTAGCTGCAGAAATCATGATATGTGCCAAATTTTCAGCATTATCGATAGTCTTTATAAAGGCGCCGTCACCTACTTTAAGATCTATGATGATAGCATCTGCACCTGATGCCAACTTCTTGCTCATCACACTTGATGCTATCAATGAAATATTGTCTATCGTACCTGTCACATCTCGGAGCGCATAGAGTTTTTTATCGGCTGGTACTAATTTTTGACTTTGACTACATATAGCAATGTTATGCTTAGATAATAAATCTATAAACTCTGACGGAGATATATCGACCCTAAATCCTTCTATGGACTCTAATTTATCAAGCGTACCTCCCGTATGTCCCAATCCTCTTCCAGACATTTTGGCCACAGGCACACCGACTGAAGCCACCCAAGGGCCTAAGATCAGCGTAGTTTTATCCCCTACTCCACCTGTACTGTGTTTATCTACTTTCACACCTGGTATGGATGACAAATCGATGGTATCACCAGACTGAATCATAGCCTCTGTCAATGCAGCTGTTTCTTCATCATTCAAACCTCTAAAAAAGACAGCCATAAGCCAAGCAGATACTTGATAGTCAGGTATATCTCCCCGCGTATAGCCTTGGATGATAGTCTTGATTTCATTGGAAGTAAGAATGCCTCCATTTCTCTTTTTTACTATTAAATCTACCAATACAATTTTTTTGAAGGGTTAAATATTATGAATATCTACATATTTCATGCCAATAACTTTGACCTTTAGATTCGTATGTAACGCCTAGGGCATCAGCCACAGTAGCTGCAATATCCGCAAAAGAATTTCTTGTACCTATATTGACACCTTTTTTAATGTATTCACCAAAATTGAGTATTGGAATATATTCGCGCGTATGATCTGTTCCAGACCAAGTCGGATCATTACCATGATCAGCCGTGATAATCAATAAATCATCGGGCTTTAACACATTCATTATATCGGGAATGGAACGATCAAAGTCCTCTAAACACTTGGCATATCCTACCACATCGCGACGGTGACCGAAATGCATATCAAAATCTACCAAATTAGTAAAAATAAGGCCATAAGAATCTCCTTGTATAGCATCAATAGTGGCTTTTATACCTTCGTTATTATCCTTAGTTTTAGTGGATCGAGTGATGCCTTTTCCAGCAAAAATATCATATATTTTACCGATACCATATACATCTTTGCCTTGATCAACTATTGCCTCCAAAACAGTATATGGTGGCATAACGGCAAAATCTTTCCTATTTGATGTCCTGTAATAGTTTCCACTACTTCCTAAAAAAGGCCTGGCAATAACACGGCCCACTTCCAAATCACCAGAAAGCAAGGTGCGAGCCATATGACAATATTTGTACAATTCCGCTATTGAAATGATATCTTCGTGCGCTGCAATCTGTAACACACTGTCAGCAGAGGTGTATACGATGGGAAAACCTGTAGACACATGTTCGTCGCCTAATCGCTCTATTATCTCTGTGCCCGAAGCACTTATATTTCCTAAAACCTTTCTGCCTATGGCCTTTTCATAATTTTCAATGAATGAAGTAGGAAAACCATGAGGAAATGTAGGAAATGGCTTTTCTAACACAGCGCCTGAAATTTCCCAATGGCCCGTAGTTGTATCTTTTCCTGAAGATAGCTCCGCCGCTTTACCATAAGCTGCAAGTGGCGCATTAGACATGGGTATATTACCTCTATCTACTATGTTACCCAAGCCCAAATCAAGTAAATGAGGTAATTTTATTTGAGGATAATGCTTAAAAATATGACCTATTGTATCACTTCCGGCATCGCCATATTGTGCAGCATCAGGCAATGAACCCACACCGACACTATCACAAACAATAAGTATAACTCTATTCAATTTCTTTTGCATAAGTCAAATTTTGTCGTAAAGTTATAAACATTGACATTGATTTTACATCTTCTTTTTAAAAACTCAAAACATATAAATTATTTAAACCATAAAAAGCACGTTTAACACTTTGAAAATGAATACATTTATAAAACAATCGAAGTCAAACAAAACATTAATAAAAAAAATGATTAAAAAAATAATTAAAAAATTTGGTGCAAATAAAAAAATGATTGTACCTTTGCGTCGCTTTTATAAAAAAGTTCTTTGTGAAAATGCGAAAGTAGCTCAGTTGGTAGAGCACGACCTTGCCAAGGTCGGGGTCGCGAGTTCGAGTCTCGTCTTTCGCTCCACTTAAAATAATAATGTCTAGGCCCGGGTGGTGGAACTGGTAGACACGCAGGACTTAAAATCCTGTGGCCATAACGGCCGTGCCGGTTCGATTCCGGCTCCGGGTACTTAAACATTATTATGTGATTCCACATTACATTACTTTCTTTATCCTGTTTTACATAATTTGTTTTCTTAAACTGAAACCTAAGTGTTTCTGTAATCAATACTGTTAATCCTATTTTTAATTATCTAGTAAATCTAATCAATTATTAATTTTTTAGAATAATTCATGAACAACGCAGTAGATACATACATAGAAAACGCAATATCAGAACACAGAGAAATTATGGAGCTTGTTCGTTCCATCATTCACCAAAATGTAAAAAATATAACAGAAGAATTTAAATGGAGCAGACCCATATTCAAAACAAATAAGGACTTTGCTTATTTCCAAAACAACAAAAACTACGTGACTATAGGGTTCACCAAAGATATTGAAAAACTTAATGATCCCAATAAATTATTAGAAGGCCAAGGGAAAACCATGAGGCATATTAAGGTAAAAAAGGTTTCTGAAATAGATAAAGAAATTTTTACTGAGTGGTTTTTAAGCATTACATCTAACTGAATTTTTTTAGCACATGACAAAAAAACAAAAAGCCATTCGTAAATGTTTGATTT
>DAIPYV010000223.1:0-4595 GCA_036782555.1 Saprospiraceae bacterium | reverse complement strand
AAATTTAAGTGTAACCTATGTATCTTATTAGTTTTCTATATCTCCGTACCTTTGTACCATGAATCTAAAAGAAATAATAATTTCAAATAAGTTGCCTTAATTTTGGGCATCGTCGGAGCGGTGGCTGGATTTTTGTATTGGCATTTTATAGGATGCTACTCAGGCAGTTGTGCCATCACCTCATCACCTATTAACTCCACTTTGTACGGAACATTAATGGGGGGCTTATTAGGAAATATTTTTCAATCAGAAAACAATAAGAAACAAATCAAAAACAATCAATAATGAAATCAGTAATCGTATTATTTTTATCAAGCTTTTTAATTTCATCTTGTCAATCCAATGCACAAAATAGCGGATATCAAAACATCAATGCCAAAGAAATGGAATCTATGATGAAGCAAAAAGATGTCCTCGTCATAGATGTGCGTACAGATGGCGAAGTTCGTCAGGGCTATTTAGATGAGACGGATTATTTTATAGATGCATATAAACCAAATTTTGACACCGAGCTAGATAAATTGGATAAAAACAAAACCTACATAGTTTACTGTCGTAGTGGTGCAAGAAGTTCTACAACAGCACAAAAACTAACCGCCAAAGGCTTCAAAAAGGTCTACAATCTTTCGGGTGGTATGAATAGATGGACCAACTCTAGTCATGTAAAAACCAAATAATCTCTTTTGGATGTTTAAAGAAAGTTGGCCTGGAATTCTACTTTCAGTAGGAATAGGTATTTTGATTTATTTAGCTGCGCCCTTAATAGGAGGTCTCAATAGTGTGATGTTAGGATTGGTTGTGGGCATTGCTGCAGGCAATTTTATTAAAATTCCCCAAGTTTTCAGTTCGGGTATAGATTATTCTAGTAGCAAATTGTTGGAGATATCCATTTTGTTTTTAGCTTTTAGTATTAGTTTTAATCACATTGCAGATTTAGGGTGGCAAAACTTTTTAATAGTGGCACTCACAGTTTTATTTGTTTTATTGATTACTGTGTTTTTGGCTAATAAGTTTAATTGTCCTGACAGTACAGGTTGGTTAGTGGGTTTTGGTACCGCAATATGTGGGTCTTCCGCAATAGCGGCAGTGGCACCAGGTATTGCCAAAGGCAAAGAGGCACCTGGTATTGCTTTGGCTGTGGTCAATTTGATAGGAAGTATCGGAATGTTATTGCTACCGGCTATTTTACTCTTTTTTGATATGGATGAGTCTTCTATAGGAGTGATACTTGGCGCTACACTACATTCAGTAGGTAACGTCGCAGGCGCGGGTTATGGATTAGATACTTCTATCGGAGACACCGCTATTACTATCAAGTTGGCTCGTGTGGCACTTTTGTCTCCAGCGGTGATATTATTTACATTTTTAGTCAATACAGATAGCAAAAAAAGTTGGAAAGAATATTTACAGTTACCTTACTATTTGTGGGCTTTTATTGGTATCACTATTCTGACATCACTGATTGATTTGCCCAAGGATTTTTTATCAATCGTCGGTACTTTAGGTAAAGTTGTCCTTACGATTGCGATGGTATCCATAGGCCTTAAAGTAAGTTTCAGAAAGTTGTATGATTCAGGCAAAAGGGCTTTGGGCTTTGGATTTGTTATTTTTGGGCTACAACTGTTAATAGCTTTGATATTGATTTATATATTCTAAAAAATATTAATTTTAGTAGCTCTTGCGTCGAAAATTAATGTTAAATTGTTACGAATATCACAATCAAATTCATTAGCTGTTAATTCTAAAAAGATATTAAGTCTTATATCACAGGTACTTTTTCGGTCTCTACTTAAAGTTTTTATTTCTTTCTTTTATAACTATTTTAGAGGAAGGTGTCCATAAATTATTATACTTCTTTCTATTTTTTTGATGTAAAAATTTAGTTTGTGTCATGAAAATGTAGGTAAGCGTTTCAAGTCTCTTTTTTGAAGAATTCAAATTTATAAAAATCCTTTTTGGCTTGATATTTGTTGAGATATGTAAAAGTAAATATTTATGGGTTCTACACCACTATTTCCGCCACGCACACACGCACAGATTTCAAGAGCCGCTATCAGAAGGCTTTATGTTTCAATGAGACACTTATTTCTGAGAGGAAGTTATAAGCCATTGGGCGTGTCTGGAGAGTCCATGATAGAAGCACTGCTGTCACTAAAGCCAGAGATATACGGTTCTATTGCTGATTCAGAAAAAGTGGAGCTTCAAGGATTACTATACATCTTTGAAAGATTGCCACAAGATATCGAGGAGTGCAGATATATCAAACTTATCTCAAGGGAAGGATATGATACCTCCAATTTTGCAAAGCATGTGCCACCTAAAAGACGAAGAGATTGTTATCGAGTAGACGACGAACAGATGTTTATAGAGATGACACGTGGTGGAAGTGATGTATATGATATCTTGACACATCTGACTTTTATGTACGTAGAGGCAGAAAAAATAAGGAGCAATAGTCTTAACTCACGAGATAATAAAAATCGATCTTGGCTGATGCTTGAGAAAATGGTACATCAGATGGCTAAAGGAGAGGAAGTAAATATAGAGGTAGGATTTACCTACCTAAATACGCTACTAGGTAGGACCTATGAAGAAGTCAAATTGGCTTATGACAAATTTGAAAAGGCGCCCTTGGTCAATAATCTTTTCGCCATAATATATTGGTTAGGCAAATTGAGTATGGACGAGTATTTTGATGACAATGATAGGGAAATAAGTTTTTCTCCAACACTGCGTGAAACTTTAGGTCATCACTTTTATGGCAAAAAATGGGCCACTAATATCAAAAAAACACTTTATGACAAGGGTCTATATGATCGACCATTGCACATAATTAGTGCTAATCTACATAGTGTAAAGAATTGTTTTTACGCTATCGCTGCTCTATCTAAACAGTATAAATTTAGTACACTGCAAGAGTATGCAGAACTCCTAAGCCAATCAGAAAATGAGAATTTAAGAGAATTGGTTCTTAAATATGCCCTTCAAAATGGAATGATAGAACTTACCGACACAAGTGGTACTAATATAGGTATTCAAATATTTGATACAGCCGTACTCAATCCTAAAACAATCTCTCCTGAACTGCAATTTACATTAAAAAATAAAGATGAATGCCCTGTCATTATAGTTATGGATTATGCTTTTGGTGAGCAAGCCTACGAGACGATGGACGAACTACTAAAACCTTTTATCATAGAAGAAGAAAGACTTCCTATGAATGTAAAGTCTATAAATATTATGGGTAAAGCGGGAATACTGGAGGGAACCAAAGGAGATATGATGATTCCTACGTCACATGTCTTTGAGGGTACAGCTGACAATTATCCATTTAAAAATGATTTGACAGTAGATGATTTTAAAAACTGTGGTTTAGGTGTTTATGATGGCTCCATGATCACTGTTTTGGGCACTTCGCTACAAAATAAAGATATTCTAACTTATTTTCTAAAATCATCATGGCAGGCTTGCGGTTTAGAAATGGAAGGGGCACATTATCAAAAAGCCATTCAGGCAGCTGCGCATATTAGACATAATATCGACCCTAATGTAAAATTACGCTACGCCTATTACGCATCAGACAATCCATTGGAGACAGGAAGTACCTTAGCATCAGGAAGCTTGGGATTAGATGGTGTTAAACCAACATATCTGATCACTATAGCCATGTTGAGAGGCTGTTTGCAATAGTTTTTTGAGAATTGTTTGCGTATTCATTGTTTACATTATACCTTTGTGAAAAATTTTTAAAATGAATATGAAAACACTTAGATTTACACTTATTAGTATTTTTTTAGTAGGTTTAATAAGTAACGTAAAGGCTCAAGAGGAGAAGCCAATGCCATCTTCAGAAAAGATGATTAACTCTATGGAATTAGATACGACGATATCAAAGACTTTATGTGGTGCACCTTGCTTTAGACCAATAATACAGGTTGGGGCGAGATATTATACCGATGCCATGAGTAATACAAGGACTACCTTAGCTAATAATGGATTCATTTTGGATCAAGAAGCTATAGAATATCAAGTAAGGTTTTATAATTTACCTAAAATGTTTTTTTATAACCAGACAGGAACTCTGCAATCTTCTAGATATGCTTCTGTAATAGGTTTTGGTTTTAAAGAAAATTTGAAATATAACTTGATCCAAAGTGAAAACTTCTTTTTAGAACCCTTTTTTGAGGCAGGTTTAGGCTATTTTCAGCTAAATATTGTTGAAGGCATAGCTCGTAATTCCATTGCTTCCGTACTTACAGAAGATTTAAAATCTTTATCTTTAGGTAATTTTACCGCTACAGGTGATGTGGGTATGAGTATTGGAGGTAGGTTTAATGTAGGTAATTCTCGTTTCACTATTTTAGCTCAGGGGGGTTATGTAGTCAACTATCCGACACAGTGGAGAGCGGGTTCATCATTGGCGTTTCGCGAAAAAATAAATATTGGAAGCCCTTATTTTGGAGCTACCATAAAATTAGATTTGTCTTGTAGTCAAAATACTTGCTGTTCTGGAACTTCGTGCTGCAAATAAAATACACTGCTTAACCCACATTGCAGGTCAAAAGTGAATTTTTAGTTAAAACTGTGTAAATTTA
>DAIPYV010000222.1:0-4600 GCA_036782555.1 Saprospiraceae bacterium | reverse complement strand
TGACTGACGTTTAATCGGCAGGCAGGGATTTTCTAATGCATAATGCGGGTTTAATGAATTTTGACTAAAAATGAAAAGGCCAGAAGTCGTAATATAGGGCTTCTGTCAGTAAATTTTATTTGAGGAGATATTATTTAAAAAAGAATCATATTTCATTGTTTTACTTTTATTTTAGGGCGAAAAATGAACTTACCACACGAATTAATACAGTGCTATTTTATGATCACAATGAATTCTAAAAAACGACTTTAAATTTAATAGTTTTGCATAATGATAATAAAAAATGATATTTATGCAAAAATAATTAAAAAATATTGATAAATAAAAAAATATGTTGTATATTTGTGGGTAAATTTATTAAAAATGAAAAATATAAAAAAATATAAAGCCAATGAGAGCGTTCATGTTTCAATAGCCGAAGAGCCTATGGCTGTCTATGGGATGACCAATGCTGTCCCTCTTATCATGAAAGCAAGACTCGGACTCGATAAAGATTATGTGAATAAAGTGTTGGATTATATAGGTAGGAGTTTAATAGATTTAAGTCAAGTACTCCCAGCTTCCTATTCTAGTTTGACCAAGAGGACGACTTATGACAAGGAGACAAGTGAACGTATTTTAGAGATTAACTCACTCTATACATTGGGCATAGATGTATTTGGTGACTTAAAGACTTTTAATATGTGGATGGATGAGCCCCATCCAGCTTTGGAAGGAGCTACCCCATTTAGCATGATGGATACGAGCTTTGGTATTAGGCTGATAGCAGACATGTTAGGTCGTATTGATTATGGACTGATTGGATAGCTATGATAAGAGTTTACAGAATTACGCGGCACAAATACAAAGACTCGATATTAGACGGCATCGGAGCCGCAAAATATGGTGGAAGATGGAATAAGCCGGGCATACCAGTCATATACAGTTCGGAATCGAGAGCTCTTGCAGTACTAGAGACATTGGTGAATGTCAGGAATATTGGGTACATGCCTAAAGACTATATTATGCTCACATTGGAAATAAATACAGACGTCATAAGCCTTCCTGTCCAAAGTCTATCTAACGACTGGAATCAGTTTCAATATACTCATGAGACACAATCTAAATTTGGGGACTTTGTAACAAAATACCCCGGTATGATTCTGAAAGTACCATCAGTGGTAATCCATCAAGAATTCAATTATCTGATAAATCCGCACACTTCCAAGAGTGCTATAAAGATGGTAGATATTGTAGATCTGAAGATGGATTCAAGATTGGGTTGAAAATGCGAAAATTGATAACATTTGGCTATTTTTCAGCAACTGTTTGAAACAACATCAATATTTTGATTTATAAGGGGGATTGTCTAAATTCTTTATCCAAATTGGTAAAATACAACAATTTCATGAAAATTTTATACTACCTAGAAGGTTACTTATAATAATCATCGATGATACTATAAAATATTTTGGCGGGCAAGATACGTTTGAGATAAACTGAAAATTTTTGTATTGGCGTAGCAATGATTTGACTTAAGGGTGGATTTTTTTTAGAGATCATTTTTAGTATACTTTTAGCCAATAATTCAGGTTTTAGACCATTCGACTCGTCTTTTTCGATGATAGAGATGGTTTTATTGTATTGGGAATAGATAGTGTCAAAATCCTCTTTATTGACTTGAGGTCTATTGGAAGTGAATTCTGTATTAAAATCACCAGGATTAATCAACGATACTTTGATATTAAAGGGTTTTACTTCGTTGTATAGAGCTTGAAAAAAACCTTCCATCGCAAATTTGCTAGCAGAATAAACACCTTGAAATGGCAATCCAATGACACCGCCAATTGAACTTATAGAAATGATATGACCGCTTGATTGTTTTCTCATGATAGGTAGTACAGCTTTTGTCATTCTGACAGCTCCCATAAAATTCACATCCATAATTTTTTCAATTTCTGTAATCTCAGTATATTCTATGGGTGCCGCTATGCCTATACCCGCATTGTTAATCAAAACATCTATACGGCCTTCATTTTTATAAATATCTTGAACCGCTTTCATAATGGAAGTTTCAGAAGTCACGTCCAGATAGATATAATTTACATTGTCGATTTTATCTGTATCTTTTCGAACGGTTCCATAGACTTTATAGCCATTAAGTGCCAATAGTTGAGCTGTTTGTTTTCCAAAACCAGAAGATATCCCAGTAATAAGTACTACTTTCAAAATAATAATATTTTTTATGTATTTGATTTGATTTCAATTATAAATTTCAAGGTATAATTTTCTTTAAAATTCATTTTTATTATTTTCAGCTACATTTAATGAAACAGGCACTTCTGCTATTGTTGACTTGTCTTTAAAAACAACAAACTCTGATAACCAAAAATTCACTAAACCGGAAATGAGTAAAGCGACAATATTGCACACTACGACATCCCAACCAAATATTTTTTCAAATAAGAGTAAAAAGCCCATCTTTACTAAAAAAGCTAAGATGCAGGAAACATTAAAAAAAATAAATAACTGCATGAAGGTTTTTTTGCCCTTTTCGCCTATTCTATCATTCCAAATCCAATAGTAGGAAAAAAGAAAATTGGTAAATGTAGCCACTTCAAAAGAAATAGTAGGTGCTATGATATATTGCCCAAAATAAGACGTAAATACAAAACTAGCAAACAACCATAGGACTAAAGTATCTATGCCCGTCCCTAAAAGCCTACTCAATATGAATTTTATGTAGTTAGTGGTCATGTGGGAAGTTTTTAATACTTTGGTGGATCAATTTTAGCATACTTATTTCTGTCCACCCAAAAGTTGAATATGTACATAACATAAAGCACAATGGCCAAAAATAAGCCGACGATATCATAGTTGCTAAAACTTATGTTTCCCAATGAATATTTTGGTAAAGCCCCATTAGGATTGAAAAAAAATACAGTATTAATAACTATAATAATCAATCTAAACTCAGTAGGACCTAAACTTTGATAGGAAATCTTAAATTCTCCTATAAGATAGGTATTGATATAGGTCAAAACAGACATGAGTAAGTAACCTGAAAGCACCATCATAGCCACTGAAAAATTCAAATAAGGAGACAAACCAGCTCCTAAGCATATGGCCAAAATAGTGAGGCCATCTATGGCGTGATCAATAAAAAAACCATAGGTAGGTCGCTGAGCATTCCGAACACGAGCCAAAGTACCATCTAAACTATCGCCTAGCCAGTTTATCACTAAACCTAAGGAGGCCAACCAGAGAAAATTTTCATTCCAATTGGAAAGTACATATCCTAAACCTGATAAGACAGCGCCCAAAAATCCAAAAAAAGTTAAATGATCAGAATTGATGTATGAAGGCACCCGTGGAGCCATCCAAAGTAAGGCCTTTTTTTCTATTCTATTGAGGAATGAGGTCTGGATTCTAACCTCTTGGTTGTCTAAAGTTACCATAAATGGCGATTATTTTTTTAAAATATAATTTTGATAAAAATTTTGACCTTTAAAATCTAATTTATAAAAAATCACTTTTAATCAATATTAGAAAATTTTAATAGTTTGTCAATCTTATCTTATTAACTTTTATTTTACATTATTGAGTAGTTATATTAATATTGAAAACTAGGGTGTTACAAATTCTCCAATCTCAAAACGCCTCGAGGACACACGGCACTACAAATTCCACATCCTACACACGACGCACGTACTATGTCTTCTTGACGTTGTGCATAGGCTTTGACATCAATGCCCATTTCGCAGTAAGTGGAACAATTGCCGCAAGAGATGCATTGGCTACCGTTGGTGGTGATGCGGAATTTCGACATGCGTTTGGCTTCTTTATTCCAAGGAAGTTTGATGGTAAATCGTTGTAAAATGCCCAAATACGCTGCCATCGGACAGCCAAATCTACACCATACTCTACTGCCCATAAGTGGATAAAAGCCTACGCCGACCACACCAGAAAATGCAGCGCCTATCAAAAATCCATACCAACTGCTGAGTGTACCACTATCGATTAATAAGATATTTCTGAAACCCGTAAATCGAGCTACCAAAACGGCCACTGTCATTAGGGTAACAAAGACTAATACTCCATGTATCATCCAGCGCTCTATCTTCCAAGCTTTGAGAGATTTATCTGAGAGATGTCTGAATGGATCTCCAGCTGTTTCCGCCAATCCACCACAGCCACACACCCATGAGCAATACCATCTTTTACCAAAAAAATAGGTCAATACTGGTGTGATGACCAAAAAAGAAAGAATGCCCCAAAACAACATAAAATAGCCCAAAGTCCCTGCTGCCAACATAGCGTCTATATTCCAATCAAAAAAGAAATAATAATTTAAGGGCCAAATGTTTTTGAAATCAAAGTATGGCTTATTGAGACTTTGCATGATTTCAGGTAAGATAAATGCAATGGCTGTCTGAAAAAACATAATCGAAATGGTCCTATACACTTGATATTTATTGTGCCTATATTTGTAGATAAACTTAACACCCATAAGTAATATAGTCAGTGTGTAAATGGCTCCGTAAACAAACCATTGGCTCGCTGGTTTTCCTTTGAGAACGAAACTTAAAGGGTCAAAAAGTGCTATCAAACCTGTATTTTC
>DAIPYV010000221.1:0-4632 GCA_036782555.1 Saprospiraceae bacterium | reverse complement strand
AAGTATTTCCAAATATAGGATTTAAGTATTTGAAATCCCCTCTATTGCTATTTTGAGCCAATACATGAGAAGAAAAAAAGAATAAGAGAATTAATAGTACATTAGTTAACCGCATTTTCCAGCAATTTTACATTAAATGATGATGTGTCCATTCTCGATTGCACCCCTATCGGAAATGTACATATATCTGATACGTGTCCAAAAGTATGTCCATAAAAGCAAGGTATGTTGAGCGTACCTAATCTGTCCTCAAAAACCTCCCTTAAGTTAAAAGAGCTTTCAGGATCTTTTGTTTCACAATTGTACCATACACCTAAAACGATACCTGCTGCCTCTGACAAATCCGTGGATGCCAGAAGATAAGTTAACATCCTATCCACTCGGTAGGGTTTTTCGTCCAAATCTTCTATAAATACAATTTTATCTTTGTAGGAAGGTGCATAAGGTGTATTGGGAAGGCAAACTAAAAGTGATAAGTTTCCGCCAGTGAGTGTTCCATTAGCTTTTCCTGGATAGATGGTATATGGCTCATGTCCCAAAGCATATTTTTCATCAGTTTGCTTCATAAATGGAATATCATGCTTGTCTCCAGAGAGCCCAAATAAGATATTTTTGGCTTGAGAAGCGGTAAATTCTGTAAAAATTTGGGAAGACGCCACAGGCCCATGAAAACCCACCAAACCAGTCTCATTATATATCGCACAAAGGAGCGCAGTGATATCACTATACCCTATCAGAATTTTGGGATTGTTTTTAATAAGATCGTAATCCAACTTATCCAATAGCCGTGTACATCCATAACCTCCCCGAAGACACCATATCGCTTTGACATCTTTGTCCTCAAACATGGTATGTATATCTTCAAGCCGTTCTTTGTCAGTGCCTGCCAGATATTTTTCTTTTTTAAAGATCGTGTCGCTATGTTTTACTTTAAGACCCCAATTTTCCATATTTTTGAATGCTTTTTCAAAGTTTTCCGTTTTTACTGGGCTTCCTGGCGAAATAAAAGCTACCGTGTCACCTTCCTTTAGCGCTTTGGGTTTTATGATATTCAATTCCTTATCCATCTCTTTTTTAATTGAATAATTGCATGATGTCGCTAAAAAAGGAGAAACCACTAAAATCTTATTAAAATTCCTGCGTTGCATAAAATAACGTCTTAAATAAATAACAAATTTAAGGAAAATATAGTATAAGAAATAATTTTATAACAAATAGTTTTGAAATAGCTTATCTTTACCACAAATTTGATTGAACACAACATGATAATATCAGTAGAATTTAATGATAATAATTATTCTGTAGACCTAAATACCGGAATAGATATTTCTATACCTTTAGTCCATGGGGAGAGCGGGCCCAAATGTTTTTATGCACCTGATTTTAAGATAGAGCCCGTCATCGCTGGAAGCTTTATTGGAGATACAAAACAGGGTAGTCCGGTCAACTTTAAAAACATCTTTATCAATCCTCATGGGAATGGTACACACACTGAGTGTGTAGGACATATCTCCAAAGAAAGCTACACCATCAATCAGTGCCTTAAAGAGTTCAATCATGTGGCCTACCTTATTACATTGACGCCACACATGACAGACAATGGTGAGAAGTACATTACTCCCAACGCACTAGAAAAAG
Source organism: Saprospiraceae bacterium (assembly GCA_036782555.1). Taxonomy (GTDB): domain Bacteria; phylum Bacteroidota; class Bacteroidia; order Chitinophagales; family Saprospiraceae; genus OLB9. The sequence goes on along the minus strand of DAIPYV010000221.1, from coordinate 2,994 downwards.
AGCTTATGTCAATGCCACCTTGCTATACACTTATAATTAGGACCTTACCTAACGCATTATCTAAGATAAGGCGCGATTACTCAGGAAGTAATCCTCCCTATTTCGAAGATAAAGCTATGCAAATTATTTTAGAGAAAGGTATAAAACATTTGATTGTGGATTTGCCATCTGTAGACAGGGAAGTAGATGGAGGAAAATTAAGTACACATAAAATATTTTGGGAATATCCAGAACAACCAGACCTCTCCAAAACTATTACAGAAATGGTATTCATACCTAATGAAGTCATGGATGGTCTTTATTTTTGTCAAATTCACATTCTTTCATTGGAACTCGATGCCAGTCCATCAAAAATTCTTTTATATAAAATGAACAAAATAAAATAAAATTTATTTTGCGAACATGAGAAAGGTAAATCCTATATATCAAGGTTATTTTAGGCTGGGGGATACGGCCTATAGAGAAAAAGTCAGGTTCTTTGAAGAGCATCCTGATGACATCACTTATTTGGATTTTGATTATAGAATAGAACTTGAAATGGACTATCTCCTCTGTCTGTTTGAAATAGGCCGTTATGAAAGATATCTTCGATTTGTAGATAAAGTTATAGAAGAAATCATTGCTGAAAATATATTTGATTATAGGGACGAAAATATATTTGAAGAATTATTATTTAGAAAAGCCGCCTCTTTATACCAATTGCGAAAATACGAAGAGAGTAAAACCCTATTAAAGCAGCTCATAAATATTAATAATTCCAATCAACTTTATGTAGGACTCTATGCCATGTGTAATCGTAAAATACACGATGATATGATAGTAACTGTCAGGGCTACAGCCATGGCTGCCTTTTTAATAGTTCTTGGCATCACTATAGCCAGGATTTTTTTGGATCCCTTTTTAGACGCTTATATGTCCCCATTTATTCTATTGCGAACTATACTTATTGCTTATATATCTTTGTCGCTTTTGGGGCTTGAATTACTGTTTCAGTATAGATTAAGAAAAGAAACGGGTATGTACTCTTCTCACTTACTCAAAAAGATATTTGGTAAGTAATCCAAGTAATCTTTCTTTATTTTTAATATTACCTTTACATTTGCATTCTTTTTCAAATTTAAAAATTTTATTAATGAGTCTTCTCACAGTAGGAACTGTAGCTTTTGATAGTATTGAAACACCTTTTGGAAAAGCCGAAATGGTCATTGGCGGTGCTTGTACATACATAAGTTGGTCAGCCTCATATTTTACTAATGATATACATCTTGTTTCCATCGTAGGTGAAGATTTTCCTGAAATTGAACTTCAAAATCTGCGAGATAGAGGTGTCAACCTTGATGGATTGGAAATAGTAAGAGGAGGTAAATCTTTTTTTTGGTCAGGGAAGTATCATAACAATATGAACAGCCGAGATACACTTATCACGGATTTGAATGTCTTAGCAGATTTTAATCCTATCCTCCCTCCAAATGCCCAGTCAGCTAAATATGTTATGCTAGGCAACCTCACTCCGGCTATTCAGTCTAGCGTCTTAGACCAATTGGATGGATCACAAAAACTGATAGCTTTAGACACCATGAATTTCTGGATGGATATAGCTATGGACGAACTTAAAAGTGTAATAGCAAGAGTAGATTTATTGACCATCAATGACGAAGAAGCTAGACAATTATCCGGCGAGCACTCTTTGGTCAAAGCCGCTTTGGCCATACATGATATGGGGCCTAGATATCTTGTTATTAAAAAGGGAGAACATGGCGCTTTGCTCTTTTACAGTGACGAAATGTTTTATGCTCCAGCTATGCCATTAGCTCAAGTTTATGATCCTACTGGAGCTGGAGACACATTTGCTGGTGGTTTGATGGGGTATCTAAGCAAAACAGATGACACAAGTATGGAAAATATGAAGAGAGCGATTATTGCGGGTTCTACTTTGGCTTCTTTTTGTGTGGAGCAATTTAGTTTAGATAGATTGAAAACCCTCCAACATCACGAAATTAATACAAGAATGGGTGAATTTAAAAAATTGATGCATTTTGATATGATATAACAATGAATCAACTTAAATATCATTACAAAAAATTTGAAGAATTAACTCTTAAAGAATTGTACCAGATTCTTAAGCTCAGACAAGAAGTATTTATAGTTGAGCAAAACTGTCCTTATTTGGACAATGATGATAAAGATTATTTGGCGATACATGTCATGGGTAAAGACCATGATGAAAATATTCAAGCATATACAAGATTAATTCCTAAAGGTATTTCCTACTCGGGTGCAGCATCTATTGGCAGAGTAGTCACTTCAGCTCAAGTAAGAGGACAAGGTTTTGGTCGTGATTTAATGATAACTTCCATTAAAAAAACAAAAGAATTATTTCCTAATACCTCCATTAAAATCAGTGCTCAAGAATATTTATTAGAATTTTACAAAAGTTTAGGCTTTAAAGATTTAGGTAAGTATTATTTGGAAGATAATATTCCACATGCTGAGATGAGCTTAGAATAAAAAAAGGACTTTCTGCTTTCAGAAGGTCCTTTTTGTCTTCGCTAAAGATTTTTTCAAATTATTTTTGAAAAGAATATCAATCATGAGATTTTGGCGTCTCACATTAATAAGATACTATAATATTACAAAACGCTGCCTCAATTTTATTTTTTTTTAAAAATATTTAAAATTTTATTTCTTTAATAGACCAAAATACCATTTTATTAGTATTTTATTAACTAAAATAGCCAACAAATTTTATTTAATCTGTAGAGTAGTGATATAAAAATGTAGAATTATTATCATCGGCACTCTTTCTGTGTTTTCTCAATGCTTTTATTAATAATGATATTTATAATAGATTTTAAATGTAAAAAGTCATAATTTTCATTAAAAAGTCATAATTTTGCCATCTAAATAATATAATTTAACATGAATAAATTTAACATTTTCATTGTAGCTTTAATTTTTTTAGCTTCATGCAGTAAAGACAATGTTAACTCAGAA
>DAIPYV010000220.1:0-4656 GCA_036782555.1 Saprospiraceae bacterium | reverse complement strand
TTAGGTATTGGAAATGAAAGATCTGATTTATTAGACAATATCAAAAGAGAACAAAATGATACAAATAATTTAATGCCCACGCATATTATACCATTTTCTCCTGTAGGGAATGGAGATTTTTATTGTTTTGATATGAAAGCCGGGCTCAAAGATGGCGTTTGTCCAGTTATCTACTGGCAATGGGACTATTCATCACCAGATAATTATGAATATTTAGCCGATTCATTTGTAGATTGGTTAGCTATTACAATTAATGAAATGATAGAATATGATGAGGAGGAGTAGAAAATTGCATTTTATTGAACAATGAATATGTAAAAAACGTTTTAGGGAATATTTGACACCTAAGTTCCTTTAAAAAAAAGTATAAAATTCAAATGAGGAGAAGTGTTTTTTACTTTATTTTTATTTTACAAGTGGGATGTCTTTTACCCAGAAAAGCACTCCCAGATGATTTTTCTAAATCCACAATCACCTTACCTCTTTTTATAGAAGATGTCATGGTTATTGATAATAGGAAGGACTTTATGCCAATGGATTGGGATGTAAAAGCACTGACTTTAAAAAACCAAACATATGAAGGGAATCCCGAATTGTCAGCTGAACATATTTCAGCGATTAAACAGATATTCAAAAATGCATCCACACCTGAAGCTACACCAGCCAAAGTGATTTTTTATTTAGAAACAGGTTATTGCATCATGAAACACCACTATGTTGAACAAAGTTCATTAACAAAAGTAAAGGGGAAAGTCATAATTGATGTGTATCCAAGGGACATGAAATACAATGGTTATGCGGAATTGCAATATACATATGAGCATCCTAGTGTATCTAAAGATCACATTTTACAGATGTACGATATAAACATCAAGAATGTGTCTTATAATATTTTAGAAATGCTAAAAAATGAGTTGGATAAAAGCAATTAAGAGATTCGCATGCAATGAAAGCATAAAGATGCCTTCAAGTAACTAAACCGCGACAGCGGCAAGAAATCATGATTTTCGAGGAGCGATTAGCGTACTCAAAACACTTTGTGCGGTAGCCAAAGTGCTTTTGCGGTATAGGTATAGACATGGCCTTCTGCCGAGGTATGGATGCGACAACGGGACGTTGGTGAACGAGGCTGTGCGAGCCATACAGGTGGCTCGTGGCCGAAGTGAAACATTGAGGAACGATTCGCTTGCGATGAAAGCATAGAGATGCTTTCAAGTGACGAAACCGCAAAGCGGCGTGGGGTGTATATTTTCGTAAATCCATATTAGCGAAGTCTGGACACTTTGTGCGGTAGCCAAAGTGCTCCAGCGGACAGAAGTTCAAAAGCAACTACTTCCAACAGTCCAATTACGACTATCGCTATAAGTTCAATGCTAAATAGCGGATCAATAAATATTGGTATACATGCATTTTCAGGTGGTGGATGGGACGGAGCGTGGAAAGCCGGTGTAGTTGGCTTGGCTACAGGAGGTTGGAATTCTACTGGCGGCTTTGGAATGGTTAAAGGCTTTGCTTCTACTAAATCATTTGCCAAGCTTGGAGGAAAGCTTGGATGCCAAATGATAGGTACCGCAGGATCCTCTATTGGCAATAATTGGGCAAGAGGTAAAAATCCTTTTTCCATGGTGACATTGGGAGTAGGACCGATTAATTTAACACTTGGCAAAGGACAAAAATTGTTGCAATGGAAGAATAATATAGGAAATATTGCCACAAATGCCTTTGGATTAGGTAATATGGCTTTTGGCGGCAGAGTTAATTTTGATTGGAGGAACTTATCCATCAATTACTCTGGTGGCATTATTGATAAATTTTATGACCCCAAGTATTGGTATTCAGGATTTGGAGCTCATACAGTGATAGGAAATAGTCGTCTTTTGGAAGTCCAAGGATTATACATTCATGAATTGCACCATTTGTGGCAGTCACGAGCTTTTGGAGATATGTTTCTTTTGAATTACGGATTTCAAGGAATAGGTGCTATGTTAATGGGAGGTTCCTTTCTTGAAAAGTATAATTATTTTGAAGACCAAGCCTATGGTAGTTTCTGGTGGTGATGCAAAATTTTATATTATGTCAATAAAATATTTATTTTTAATAATTTTTTGCTGTATTTCCTGTGATGTTTCAAAGCCTTTTGTTATAAATGGTAAAGAAGCATATGTTTCATCTGATCAATGTGGATCAATAAACATTAAAGGTACTACATTTTCAACGTTAGTTATAATTGGCTTTGCGTTTGATGGGAAGTATCATATAATTATAGATTCATTAAAGATAGAGGCAATGGCAGCCGAAGATATAGTTACAAATATCCGATTTAGGTTAAACAATAAAGACTTAACAGAGAACGAATTAGAGATAGAAAGTGAGACATTGTCTCTTAGTTTTGATTTAATATCAACTATACCTTATCGTAGTGCAACGAAAACAGTTTTACTCTTGCCTTCAAATTTTATTAGCTGTGAAGGGAAACAAGTTATAAGTGATACAATAGAGATATATTTAAAAAATTAGTAAGTATGAACCTATTCAAAAAAGTCGATTATATGTTATTCAAAATGGTATTCATAGATGGGTAGTTAAAGGTCCTTCTTTTAACACAAATTTAGGTCCTTCATCACGATTTTTTTCACAATCATTAATCAATAATCCATGGGGTCTTTATTAAAATCGGTTATTTTATTATTGCTTATTTCATTGAGTTCTTGCTTCTATTTGATGCCTAATTGTAAAAGTGGATTTGAATTATATAAAAAGCCCATCAAGCTTGCTCCTAAGTATAATTTTAAGATTAACAATGGGTTTTATAGTAGATACAAAGATACTGTATCATACAGGTCAGGTAGGTTTTTCTTTTCAAATGGGAAAACCAAAAGTTCTTGGTTTGAATGGGAAAACAAAAATATGTTTAAAAGATTTTCATGGAAAGAAAATTGGGCCGACTACTCAATTATTGGTGATACTATAATTATTCAAGGATTTAATCATCACAATCAAGAAGTATGCAGAAGGTGGGTAATAGAAACCAAAGGGGTGATTACAAGTGATTCTACTTTTGTTATTTTAGAAAACTATGATTATAGATTCAATGAGAAACAAGTTTTTGATTCTCCCATCGAATTATATTTTGTGCCGTTATCAGAAAAGCCTGATAGCACTGTGGCATGGTATATTAAAAAAGATTGGTATAAAGCAAATGTCCATAGGGACAGGAAATAGATTTTTTAACAATTTAATAAAATAGGTAATATGAAACATTTACTTTTAATCACACTTAGTTATCTAATATCTATGAGTGTGGTAGCACAAAACAACGGATGCTACACGTATGATCAAGCAGGGAATAGAACAACGAAGTCCGCTTTTTGTGCTGTGTCATTAGAGCCCAATGAAGTTGTTTCGTTGAGTGAGTTTTCTGAAGAAACAAATTTAGAGTTTCGGCTAGCAGATAAGGTTTCAGATCTGACGGATTTGATAGTTTTCCCTAATCCCAGCGTAGGCCTATTTCATATATCTGACCAAGATAAATGGAAAGGAGCCGTTTTAAATGTCTATGATAGCCATGGACACTTGATAGAAAATAAAAAAATTGATGGGGAGGCTATCGATATCTCACATTTGCCATCAGGGAGTTATTATGGCGTTTTGTCCATGGGGAATAATATCAAAACAACTAAATTTTTAATCACTAAATAAATTTATAATCATGAAAATCTTTAGAATCTTAACATTATCGCTTTTAATTTGCCAATTGACAACTGCATGTACTCAAGACGATGATAATAGTGTAATCAAACCCATTAAAGAGTATGAATCTTGTTGTGGGGCGGAACCTGTAGAAATTAGTGGTCTCCTTGCGGATGGAGTCCCATATTACGTATACATCCCTAATGCATTTACCCCAAACGAAGATGGAAAAAATGATATTTTTGCCCCATTATTTAATAAGGGTATAGGATGGTTAGAGTATTTGGTTATCACCAAAGATGTTGAAGATAACATCACATCTCCTTTGCTTTACCAACAAACTTATATTTATAAAGAAGACTTTGAAAAAAAAGGATGGAACGGTAAAGATGCAGAAGGAAATGTACATAAAGGGTCATTCAATTATGAAGCTTATATAGTTACAGAGGGTGGGCAAGCTTATGTGGTAAAAGGGAAAGCATGCTCAATAATTTGTGATAAAGATGCTGCCTACTTTAAGGACAAGGTAGATTGTTTTTTCCCTATTCAAGCTGATAGTGAAGGTAGATTGGACAAATCTAAAATCCGAGACGAGAAGGGGTGTTTTGGAGGCTAATGATTCCTCAATTTCAAACTGTAATTTCGTTTTTTGAGGTTTTTTCAATGTTTATTAATTAAGAATCTTAAATTGTTTTCTACCTATCTTTCTTACTCATTTAATACGAGTGGGCCGTAAGAACTCATTATATATTGGAAAAACCCCGATTGCTAAAGTTTCTGCCTATAGGCAGACTGGTCCAACTGCGATACAATACATTATGAAAACAGCTAAAACTGGACAAGTTTTGTAATTCACAAACTACCATAGCCACACTCCCAATAAAGTTGTGTGGCTTTTGGTTTATATAACTTCATAACTGCCGCCTCAGGGTAGTAATGGTCAACCTTGATATCAAATCTGGCAAT
>DAIPYV010000219.1:0-4673 GCA_036782555.1 Saprospiraceae bacterium | reverse complement strand
TTCATGGGAGAGTGTCATTTCTTTGACCGTGTTTTTGTCTGCATAATCCTTGTAGAGAAAGGTGATGTCTGCATCTGTAACTTCTTTGATACGATGTGCCGTAATAGCTACTTTATGTGTATATCTACCAAGGTATTCTATAATCTGTGAAGGACCTGCAAATGGCGCTTTAGCATAGACGTTCCATTTTTTATATCTTACACCATCTATAGAGGAACTGACATCCAATTCACCCACTTCTATGTCTCCATCGCCAAGCATTTCGATGGTTCGTTTGAGAAAATAGGCTTTGTATATCTTTTCCATCACACAACGTGGAAATAAAAAGAAATCGGCGTCTCGTTTATTTGATAGCCATTTCCCATCACCACCCACACCGCCTCCACTGACAATACAGTGGATGTGCGGGTGGAAAGTGAGTTCTTGTCCATGGGTGTGCAATATCGATATAATACCAAGCTGGGCGCCCAACCACTTTGGGTCACGGCCTAACTTCAAAAGTGTGTAGTGCGCCGACTCAAAGATCAGATCAAACATCTTCTTACGATTACCCATGACAAGCGAACGCAGTTCTGAAGGCAATGTAAAAACAATATGGTAATACTTGATAGGCAATAATTCACTCATCCTATCTTCTATCCACGCATCCCTTTTAGAACCACCGCAATGGGGACAGTGTCTGTCCCCACAGCTATGGTATTGATGGTGGACGTGCCCACATGAGGCTTCATCACATCTGTACTGATGTACACCCATACCAATCGTATGACAGCGGCGAAGCTTATCAAATACAGCACGACTATAGGGATTAAAATTTTTTGCTATTCGATTACCGAAAATACGCCTTTGCATCAGCACTTTGAGTTCACTCAGTTCCTGCACCTTCTTGGCCCTTTTGTTTGTCCTCTTCACGTGGTTTGAGCTGATCAAGAGGTGAGATGATACCCAGCTGTGTGTGCTTCTGGAGATGAAGGTAAATCATCGTCGTCTCCAATTTGGCATGACCCAGTAATGTTTTTATCACATCGATATTGACACCACTATTCAGTAAATGTGTTGCAAAACTATGGCGCAATGTATGGGCAGTAAAGCCACGACCTTTATAGCCAGCTTTTTCCATAGCACTATTGACTACTATTTGCATGCTCCGTACACAATACGCTCTTTGAGTTTGGGCACTTGTAAATAAAAATTCTTTAGGGCGGCCAGCCTCTAAATAAAACGACCTCAATGGCTCAACTAAAGTATGAGGTAGTAACGTAAATCTATCTTTTGATCCTTTTCCCTGACAAATTTTAATTCGTTGATTATCAATCTCTATATCCTTAAGACGCAAGTTGCATACCTCACTGATCCGCATACCACAACCATACAATAAACCTATTACACATTTTTCTTTGAGTGTCATGGATGTATTTACTAAATGTTTTACTTCCTCCTCACTCATAATATTGGGCAGAATAAATTGCTTCTTTGGATACAAATTGCTCGGTACGATATAGTTGATCTTCATTACCTTCTGAAAGAAAAAACTACACGCCCGGGCCACACTCCTACATTTGGCCCGACCCACTTTATGTACAGACTTGATATACATAATGTATTGCTCGATGTCTTCCTGAGTGATTGACTCTACATCTTTCTGATGATAATACTTAAAAAGTAGTACTATCTCATTGCTATAACTCTTAATCGTACCCAAACCATACTCTTTGATGGTCAATACCTGAACGAGCTTACTAACCCACTGTTCTGAATTTACAGATAATTTTTTGGCTGAAATTTCATTGCCTTTCATGATTTTTACTTATTTTTGTGATTAATTAAGTAAAACAAATTTAAATCATCAACGGATGCCAGATATGAGTAGTATGTTATGCCTTCACCGTAGGTGTCGCTCGAACAGCACATTTGCAAAAGCGGGGGTTCGGTGCTCCGAAAAAGTTTTCGGTTTCAATAAAGTTTAGTTATAAATTGAAAGTAAGTGCTTCACAAACCGCCACTTCCCCAAGCTGCAAATAGTTATATAAATTCCGGTGATATTGACCCAAAGATACCCAAACCATATGACGCACTGTTAATAATTTCTTCTTTTTATCTAGTCATAGCACTAGCGCCTTGTCAATTTAAAGAATTATCTTTTTCATTTTTATATAATGTGGAATTTTTTAAGCATTAAATAGTCGGTTACTGTTTTCAGTTGTCTTTTCACCCACTTCACTTAATGGGCAATTTTTTAACTCAGCTATTTTTTCAGCCACTTTGATCAAGTAGCTGCTTTCATTCCTTTTTCCACGATATGGTACGGGAGATAAATAAGGTGCATCTGTCTCCAATACCATGCTTTCCAATGGCAATTGAGCTACAACCTTGTCCACACCGGCATTCTTGTAAGTGACCACACCACCGATACCCATCAAAAATCCGACATCCATGATGCGTTGCGCTTGGGCGAGTGTGCCATTAAAACAATGAAATATGCCTTTCAATTGTCCATTTTGATTTTTCTCTATAGCATCAATTGTAAAATCCAGAGACTCTCGACTGTGGATGATGATAGGTAGTTGCGCCTCTTTGGCCATCTCTATTTGATATTGAAAAGCTATAAATTGTTCCTCTTGAAACGTTTTGTCCCAATATAAATCTATCCCTACTTCGCCCACCGCAACGTAACTTCTCTCTACCAATTCTTTATGCATGATTTGCAAAACATCTCTATAATCTTCCTTTACATAACATGGGTGAAGCCCTATCATGGGCCAACACTGAGGATGGGCCGCATTCACACGCCACATGTCTTCAATGGAACTCACGTCTATATTCGGCATATAAATCTTTTTGATATTTTCAGCCTCACATCTTAGTATCATTTCACTCAAATCTTCAGCAAATTCCTCTAGATAAATATGCGCATGTGTATCAATAAACATTACCTTTGTGTTTTTATATTTTGAAAATAGTGGCAAAGAAACAAAAATTTTACGTAGTATGGGAAGGAAAAGCACCAGGAATATATCACTCATGGGAAGAATGTCAGGAACAGATAGCTGGTGTCGCCTCTGCCAAATACAAATCTTTTGAGTCATTAGCTGTTGCACAAGCAGCTCTCAAGGGCAATTATTACGACTTTATAGAAAAAAAGGACCCTAAAAAATCAATTTCTAATATTCCCAAAAACAATATCGTTCAAGACAGTATCGCCGTAGATGCAGCCTGCAGTGGCAATCCCGGATTGATGGAATATCAAGGCGTAACGACTTTCGGTAAAAAACAAATTTTTCATCAAGGACCATTTAAAAACGGGACAAATAATATTGGAGAGTTTTTGGCACTCGTACATGCCTTGGCACTACTCCAAAAGAAAGGAAATAATACAACCACTATATATACCGACTCAAAGACAGCCATGAAATGGGTCAAAGACAAAAAAGCAAAAACAAAACTCGAACCTAGTAAAAACAATCAAATTTTATTTGAACTCATAGAGCGCGCAGAAAACTGGCTCAAACATAATACCTACAAAAACCCTATCCTCAAATGGGAAACAGAGTCTTGGGGTGAGATACCTGCAGATTTTGGGAGAAAGTAGGTGTACAATAAAGGTAAAAAATCATCATGGTCTAAACCATTCTCCAAATTATTCATTTAATTTATACACCTTTTTAAAATATTATAAAAATGCCAGTACTACGCATTAATCATCAAGACTATTCTTTAGATGTGAGTGAAGATATGCCTCTACTATGGGCTATTAGGGACTTTGCCTTATTGACTGGAACAAAATATGGATGTGGCATAGCGCAGTGTGGGGCTTGTACCATATTGCTCAATGGTCAAGCTGTGAGGTCTTGTCAGGTAACAGTAAGTCAGGCTCAAGGAAAAGAAATCACGACTGTTGAATACTTAGAGAATGAATTTCCAAAGTTATTGGCAGCATGGGAAGATATCAACGTGCCTCAATGTGGCTACTGTCAGTCAGGGCAATTGATGTCAGCAGCGGCCCTGCTCCAATCGAATAAAAAACCCACAGACGAGGATATAGATAAGGCTATGGATGGTAATATATGTCGATGCGGGACTTATACACGTATCAAAAAGGCCATTCATCAAGTTTCACAATCTTAAAAAGTAAGCCATGACAAAGTTTTATCTTAACAATAAAATAGAAAGACCTATCAAAAATGTCAGCAGAAGGTCATTTTTTAAGAACTCAGTTGCCGTAGCAGGTGGCCTCATGATAGCTGGATATTTTCCATCTTGTGATATGTCAATCGATAAAAAACGTAACACTGCAGATGATGGCATCTTGTTTCAACCCAACCTTTTTATAAAATTAACGTCTGATGGATTTCTCACCCTAATATGTGCGCGCTCTGAAATGGGACAAGGTATCAGAACATCTATGGTATCCATCTTAGCTGACGAAATGGAAGCGGACATGAAATATGTATCCATAGAACAAGCCTTAGGTGATAAAAAGTATGGTGACCAAAATACGGATGGCTCACGAAGTATCCGCAATTTTTTTATCCCGATGCGTGAATTGGGTGCTGCGGCAAAAGCCATGCTCATCCAAGCCGCAGCACAAAAGTGGCAAGTGGATACCAAAGAGTGTAGTGCAAAAGATCACTTCATTCATCACGCTCCATCTGGCAAAAAAATATTTTATGGTG
>DAIPYV010000218.1:0-4685 GCA_036782555.1 Saprospiraceae bacterium | reverse complement strand
AGCTATTGGTGGCTCCTACACTATAACTACCTTCAAAAATGGCAGCTGGATCGTTCACTGTGCCACATCCATTAGTTCCATAATTACCAGCAGAAACCACTATGACACAACCTGCTGCCCTGAGATTATTTAATGCCGTTTCCATAATAGACCAATTTGAAGAATTGCATCCTTCAATTGGTGGACAACCCCATGAATTGGTAATCACATGAGGCATCATATCACTATCCCCTTGCGAGGGGTTGGTACCTACTGGGTAGGGTGCCAAAAACCATTCAAAACACTCCGTATATGTGGTCAAGGTGCCATATCCATTTTCCATATTGCGACATCCTATCCATTGGGCATCCGGAGAGACACCTATTTCATTACCATTATTGTCCACGTCTCCTACCATTGTACCCATAGTATGAGTGCCATGATCATAGTCGTCACATGGTATAGGACTATCAAAGCCACATAAGTTTATGCCATGAGACATGGGATTGTCTTCGTGTATAGCATCGTACCAATGATAGTCATGACTGGCAGTGGAACCATCCCAACCCCTATATTTTTCCTTAATTGTTGGTACTTCCCATGCATAGCCCGTATCTTGACCACCAATGACAGTGTTTAGTCCTGTAATACCTTTATTCCACACATCAGGTACACCAATGTTGATAAGATTCCATATAGGGGCTCTCAATCCAGAGGTCTCATCTCGTCTAGAAACTAAAGTTTTTTCCATAATAAACGTCCCATCTTCAATTACAGCTTTGACATCTTCCCTTGCAGCTATCCTCACGATATCTTTCATGGAAGCTTTAGCTGATATTGCATTAACAATATATTTTGGGGTGTAGGGGATTTTTTGTTCTTTTAAAGCAACCTTTAAATCGGTTTGGCTTTTTTGGGCAAATTCAAACAAAGTATTGTAAACATAATTAGCCTTATTATTTTTACCCCTGATTTGAGTTGCCAGTGAAATATCTGCCTGCTCATTAAGCACTATGACGATGTTTTGTTGAGTTTTAGAATCCATAGAAAGAATTTTTGGGTCAATTTTTTCATTTTGTCCCCAATTCATTAGCGGAATGAAAACTATAACAACAAAAACAAGTACAGAGCGCATAATATTGATATTTTAAGCTACGGATGCTTTAGATTCTTCTCTTAATTTTTGCTTTTGGGAGTAAGCCATAGCTGCCTCTCTTACCCATGTACCTTCTTCATGGGCTTTGATGCGGGCATCTAACCTTTCTTTATTGCAAGGACCATGGCCAGCTACTACCTGCCAAAATTCATCCCAATCTATCGGGCCAAAGTCATATCCTCCTTTTTCCTCATTGTATTTTAGATCAGGGTCAGGAAAAGTAATACCTAATATTTCTGCTTGAGGCACACTTGCATCCACAAACTTCTGTCTGAGTTCATCATTGGAAAGTCTTTTTATTTTCCATTTCATAGATTGGACAGAATTGGTTGACGCATCATCATTAGGACCAAACATCATTAATGATGGCCACCACCAACGATTGACGGCATCTTGTACCATTGCTTTTTGTTCTTCTGTGCCCTGCATCATGGTCAATAATATATCGAAGCCTTGTCTCTGATGGAAGGACTCTTCTTTACAGACGCGCACCATAGCTCGTGCATAAGGACCATAAGATGTTCTGCAAAGTGGTACTTGATTCATGATAGCGGCACCATCCACCAGCCAACCAATCACTCCTATATCTGCCCATGTCAAGGTAGGATAATTAAAAATACTTGAGTATTTGGCCTTACCCGTATGAAGTTGGTCTAACATTTCTTCTCTTGAAGCGCCTAATGTTTCAGCTGCTGAATATAGATACAAACCATGACCTGCTTCGTCTTGAACCTTAGCTAAAAGCGCCAATTTGCGTTTTAAACTCGGTGCTCTAGTTATCCAATTGCCTTCTGGCAACATGCCCACTATCTCTGAGTGTGCGTGCTGAGAAATCTGCCTGATTAAGTTTTTACGATAAGCATCGGGCATCCAATCCCGCGCCTCGATTTTTTCTTCCATGTCTACACGACCTTGAAATCTTTCTTCTAATGAATTTATTGATGCTTCCATGTTTATTATTTATGATTTTTGATGGCTGATTTTTGATTTCAAACTTCTAACTATTAACTTTTAACTATTAACCACTAACTTCTAATTGCTCCTTATTAACTATTAACCTTTAACCTTTAACCAATAACTTCTAACTTCTAATTTTTCCCTATTAACCTTTAACTATTAACCAATAACTTCTAACTTCTAACTTCTAACTTCTGATTGATGGCTTCTTTTATAAAATGTTTGACTTGCCTTTTGAGTTCCTCTTTAGGATATTTTTTTCCACTTTTATAAAAAATAGTCATAGACTGGATGATAAGCTCAAAGACTATGTCAATATTTTTTATAGAAAAATTTCCGGATACCTGTCCATTGGACAATATATTTTTAAAATCAGTTTCATAAGTTCTACGTAATTCCAAAAATTCTATCATCACATCAGGACTTAAAAAACGCCACTCATCATTAAAAACTGTGACCGACGATGGATTATCTATGGCCATACTGCAATGCAAATCTATGAGTTGATTTAATTTTTCTTCAGGAGACAGACAGTTATTCTGTACAGCTTGCATTCCTTTTAAAAATTCATAAGCACAATTCAAACAAATATCAGCCAATAAGTCCTCTTTGGACCTGATATGGCTGTAAATGCTTGAAGGCTCTAAACCCACTTTGGCTGCCAAATCGCGCATAGTTGTGGCTGGATAACCTTTCTTTCGAAATAGTTCTGCTGCCGCTAGTGTGATTTCTTGTTTTCTTGTCAATACTTCTGCCACGTGTCATTAATTTTGGTCAAAATCTACAAAAACTTTTTCTGTTCGGGGATGTGACTGACACAGTAAAACGTAACCGGCTGCCACCTCATCCGGCTCCAAAGCGTAATTGACATCCATTTCCACCTGACCATCAATCACTTTGGCCTTACAAGTACAGCACACGCCACCTTTGCATGAGTAGGGCAAATCAGCACCGTTTTCTATAGCCGCATCCAAGAGGTTTTGTCCGCTATAAGCTAGTGAAAATTCAAAGAGGTCACCATCCATTTTGATAATGATATCAGATGATTCTTCACTTATTGTATCACTTTTCCGTTTTTCAGATATTGTCTTTTTGAGTCCATCAGTATTGAAGAGTTCAAATTTGATTTTATTTGAATTGACACCTTGGCTCTCGAGAACTCCTTTTATATTAAAAATCATTTCATTGGGTCCACAGATGTAGTATTCATCTACTTGGTCTAGGCGTGTCAATACTTTGAGTAATTGGTCACATTTTTCTTTGTCAATTCTACCAAAGTAAAGCGGAGTCCCAATTTTTTCACGACTAAAGACATGGTGTACGGAAAACTTTTGTAAATATTTATCTTTCAAATTTTCAATCTCATCCCTTAAAATGATAGAGCCAAAATTTTTATTCCCAAATATCAGTAAAATTTTGTTGGCTTTATCGTTGGCTAGGAGATATTTGATTTGAGACAATATCGGTGTAATACCACTTCCTGCTGCAAAAAAAACATAATTTTTTTTAACAACAGGATGTAGTACAAAGTTTCCAGTAGGCGGCAAGACATCCAAAACATCGCCCTCTTTTAGAACTTGATTGGCAAATGTTGAGAACCTACCATTAGGAATTTGTTTGACAGCCACAGAAAGTTTATCTTCATGCGGTGCACTACATATTGAATAAGAGCGTCTGACCTCTTCGCCTTGAATTGATGTATTAAGTGTAAGATACTGTCCCGCTTGATATTGAAAAATATCAGACTTATCTTGAGGTACTTGGAAAGTAACCTCTACACAATCTGTTGTCAACTTCCTAAGTTGGACGACTTTTAATGGATGAAATTTAACTTTACTCATACCTTACGAACAGTTGTTCGCAGAAATGGTTTAAAGAATTCTTAAAAAAATAGTGTAAGGAGTTGAGAAAATTAAAAGCAATAAACGTTATAGAGCAGTTACACGTGGGGAGACTAAACTAAATTTAAATAATTTAATAGTTCAGGCTCTTTAAAACAAAAAAGACCATGATTTCTGAGCATGGTCTTTAGGGTTGAAGTTTTGTTTTGATTTTTAATTTTGGACATTCATAATTTTAGAAAAGGTAAATCTTGGACCGTGGTCTCCGATTTTATTTTAATCCAATAAATTCCTGGCTGTAGGTCTATGATATTGATATTACTGTGCGTAGCAGAGGGCATTACCATAACAATCCTACCCAAATAATCGGTGACTTGAATGCTGAAGGCATCATCTTCCATACCTTCTATTCGCAACAGTTCGTGTGCTGGATTGGGAGATAGTTTTACTTGTCTAAACTCATAGTCAGACGATGATACTTTAAGTGTCTTGGAATAATCGTACTGACCATCGTAATCCACTTGTCTAAGACGATAATAAGCCACCTTTGTATCTCTATTTTTATGGATAAAATCGTACTCTATTAGTTCTGTGCTATTGCCAGATCCTTTGACTTGGCCTATGGAATAAAAGGCACGTCCATCTTTACTGTATTCTATATCAAAATAGTCGTTATTTATTTCAGATACCGTTGTCCAATAGAGCTGGGTTTGGTTAAAATGAGGTTCTGCAGTGAAGGTGGATAGTTTTAC
>DAIPYV010000217.1:0-4701 GCA_036782555.1 Saprospiraceae bacterium | reverse complement strand
ACTTATTAAATCATGGCTCACAAACAATATCGTCTTGCCCTCGCCTCGACTGACTTCATCCATCTTGCCTAAGCATTTTTTTTGAAACTCAGCATCACCTACGGCAAGGACTTCGTCTATCAAAAGTATCTCAGCATCGAGATGGGCAGCTACCGAAAAAGCCAGCCGCATCTGCATGCCACTCGAGTAGTGCTTCAGTGGCGTATCTATAAAGGATTCTACTCCCGAAAAATCCACTATTTCATCAAATTTTCTTTTAATCTCTTGGTATTTCATGCCCAAGATGGAGCCATTAAAAAAGATGTTTTCGTGTCCTGTGAGTTCTGGATGAAAGCCTGTCCCGACTTCAAGCAAACTCGCCACACGCCCACGCATGATGATTTCTCCCGTTGTAGGTGGTGTGATCCTTGCCAATATCTTGAGTAGGGTGGACTTACCCGCCCCATTGCGCCCTATGATGCCCAATGATTCGCCCCGCTCTACATTAAACGAGATATCTTGAAGGGCCCAAAAGGCCTCTTTTTCTTCTCCAGACCAGAGATCGGAGATACGCCCTAAGCTATCGCGCAGACTTTTGTAGCGCCTGTCGATACCCTTACGGTATTGTTTCCCTATGTTTTTTACCTGGAGCATTCCCACTAGATAGCTGATTTTAGATTTTAGATTTATGATTACTTAATTGTGCGTGCCTAAAATAGCTTGACTGATTAATTGATTTATTACCTGCAATAATTCTAACTGATTAGGTTTACCTTTTGTTTTATTTGTAACTAAAATTTCTAATAAATCTAGTAATCCATCAACAATCCTCATTTCTCATTTCTCATTCAGCAATCTGAAATCTTAAATCTGAAATCAAACAATGTCCGCAAAGTAGGCTTCCATCTTTCTGAAAACATACAAAGCACAAAAATATGAAAAAATGAGGATTATGGGCAAATACCAAGGAAAATCTAAAAACACTGAATAATCCTTGCCGCTGAGCACACTACGGACCAAATGGATAGCATACTGCAAGGGATTCAGCTCTAGGAGTCGTTGCGCCCAGACATTATCTATGATTTTGGTGTCGTACATGACAGGGGTGATGAAAAACAAACTCTGAATCAAAAAGGGTAGGACATAACGGACATCTCTATATTTGACATTGATAGCGGCTAATCCAGTGCCGAGACTAAAGGCTGTCACTGCCGTCACAAGGTAGGCTATGATAAAGCTTAATATCAATAGGGAATAGGAAATATTTAATGCATCATCTATACTATACCATACGACCATCACTGAAAATATAATCATACTGATCAAAAAATCGAAAGTGGCAGTGCCAATGGCAGATATCGGAATGACCAAACGTGGAAAATATATTTTTTTGATGATATTGGCATTACTGACCATGGACTGCGCGGCTTGAGTGACGCCATGGTTAAAAAGATTCCAAATCAATAAGCCTGATAAATAATACAGTGGTGCAGGTATGTCACCTGTTTGTAAGCCTAGGCCGCGATTGAGCACTAAGACAAAGACGACCATCATGGATAAAGGTTGCAGCCACGTCCATAGTACGCCCAAGGCAGCTTGTTTATATCTGACTTTTATTTCTTTCCAAGTGAAAAAATAAAGAAGTTCTCTGTATCTCCACAACTCTGAGCCACCTAAGGAAAATGTCTTAGCCGGTCTTATAATGAGTGGAGGAAATTCTTCTAAATTATCTTTGATTTCGGGCATTAAATTATTACAAATTAGAAGGCAAAGGTACGGAAAAATATTGGATTGTGTAGTGTGAATTTATAACGACAACGGTAGTGGCATAGACAAATGGTTTCACTTCGACTCTAGTCAAGTGGTTTCGACTTCGCTCAACCACCGAGTGTGAAAGTGTGGTTTATGTTAAAGTGGTTTCGACTTCGCTCAACCACCGAGTGAAAGAGATATTTAGGATGATGTGGTTTCACTTCGACTCTGCTTAACCACCGAGAATCAAAGGGAGGCTTGTAAAAGAAAAGCTACAGGAAGAAGATTTTCATTTATCCATTAGAAATTAATTGGCATAATATACCGTCTAATTCAACCACTATTTTTATGCAAATCTTGGTGGTTGAGCGAAGTCGAAACCACTTATTTGTCGAGTGGTTTCGACTTCGACTCTGCTTAGCATAAGCGACTTCGCTCAATTGCCGAGTTAAAAAATGTGGTTTATGTTAAAGTGGTTTCGACTTCGCTCAACCACAGAGTGTGAAAAGTATTTTATCTCATGATGACCAATTTACCGACACCTTGTTTGAAGTAGTCGTCACCTTTGCCTAAGCTAAATAAATCCACCTTCTTACCATCGTTATTGCGGGTATTGACACGATAGAAATAGACACCATTAGCCAATTTTTCTCCATATTCGTCAGTGCCATTCCATCTGTATTCTGTTCTATTGATACCTATGCGGAGTGGACCTAACTCTTCTTTAGTGATTTCCCTCACTACTTTTCCTGTTATGGTCATGATGCTGATAGTCATGACATCTGGTAGCTGACTGCCTGTGAGAGTAAAGACAAACTGTGTTGAAGTAGAGAACGGATTAGGGTAATTGAATACTTGACTGACAGCTTGACGCTCTATTACACGGAAGCTTACGGCACGGGGTTGGATACCTGATTTATTGCCAGTCATATCTCTACCTTGAACAATGAGTCTGTATTCTCCATCTCTGAGTTCAGGTGTATATACGACTGTTGCT
Source organism: Saprospiraceae bacterium (assembly GCA_036782555.1). Lineage (GTDB taxonomy): Bacteria > Bacteroidota > Bacteroidia > Chitinophagales > Saprospiraceae > OLB9. The sequence goes on along the minus strand of DAIPYV010000217.1, from coordinate 1,973 downwards.
GTAGGATTATCTGAAGAGGCTGGTATAAATTTCAATAGTGGGCTATCAATGGATAAGTCCATGATTTGCTGTCTTCCTGTGTCCAATTTAATTTCAAATAAAGATGGGTCAGTAATAGGAAGCAATGTATTGTCGTCCATTAAAGTGATTTTTATTTCTGGCTTGGCAGAGACAATGTCTCCATCCATAATGCGCCTACCATCGAAGTAGACTTCTAGTTGTGGATTGTCATCATCACGTGCTAACTCTATTTGTTTGGTGAGTATATTATTAAACTGATGCAGTTCTGGCTGATCTTTATCTGGATTTATTTCTATTACCAAGCGTACTTCTGAAATATCACCAATACCCATTGTGAATTCTACTTCATCTATAATTTTGGCGCCTATCGGTAGCTGAGCCAACCGTTTAGTATTGACGATAGCATTATTTTTGTTGTCTATGTAGCTGTACCGTACCAAAATACTGTCCATGTCCAAAAAGTTGACATTTGTCACTTCATATTCTAGTTTGACTTTCTCACCTTGGGAAGCTGGGGTGACATCTAGATTGGGCGTAGATCCGACATAGGATATGGCTGCGTCGGGTAAAGTAGTGTGAGAAATTCTCCAAAAGTCTAGTTGAGCAGCTGAAACATCCGTTGTATCTTCAACGATTTTTTCTAAAATTAGGATATCATCTTTTACAAAGTCTAAATTAGAAATAGCATTCTTATTGAAGTCTAAAGAGTCAATTATCTCTTTTCCATTTGTGTTTATTTTATATATATTTACTTGTGCTTTTACTTCATCATTGACTTCGCTTAGTTGAGTTTTTATACCATTTATAGAAGTAATATTGTTGATCTCTAGAGTTTGTTTTTGTCCTTTTTTCTTGAAAACACCAGAAACGATATTTGTATTAATGGTTTCTTCTTTTAGCATGGCAATCTCCTCTCCAACTGGAATAAAACTATCTTTCTTTTTATCAAAATGGTAAATATAAGGGACAGAACCAAGTGTTTTGAGGTCATTGAATTTTGTTGCTCCTATTTTTTCGAACTCTTCAAACAAATGGGTTCCATAGATGCTTTTATCGTTTTCCCAATCATCTGTTTTTAAATCTGAATTTCTATCTTTTACGATTGAAAAAACGGTTACAGAATGATTATTTTTAATAAAATCATTCATAAAGTTGATTATATTTCTTCTTTTTTCAGGAGTAGATGTCTCAAAGGGAAAGACAGCTATAGAATTTGATGTAGGATTCAAGCTACCAAATTGTCCACCTCGCTCATTTCTTAAATAATCACTTTTTTTATCTAAAACAACAAAAGCCAGTCCAGCATCCATAAATAGCCATGGCCTAACTGAACCAAAAGTAATGCTATTTCTAGTATATCCTGGAGGATTATTGGCGTCCCAAAATTTATTAATAAATCTTATATCAAAAAGTTCTTCCTCAAATTCAAACCTTCTTTCAGTCTTTTCATTTATTTCTAAACCGTCAAATTCATTTTGAGTAAACTGGAAGAAATGGCTTTGATTCCAGCCTTCCTCTTCATACGGAATGTAAGCAAAAGATAATGTAGACCATTTGAAATCCTCACCAGCTTTGGGCTGCGGGCTCACGCGCCAATAATACACTCGGTCGGATATAAGATCTAGTTGAGGTTTGTATTCAATTAGGCCTCCTGTGGAGTTAATTTTACCAGTTTCTTTTAGTGAGCTGTTAAAGTAAAGTGTCGTATCTATCTCAAATATGAAATCTGTCATCACTATGGGCACAGTACCCGTTGAGGCTTTAAGTACAAAGTGTTCTTGAGTGTTGATCATGGCATAATCAGGTGGGTATATTCCAGTGGCAAAATTGTCGAAAATAAAAAATTCAAAACCTTTTATGCCGTTGATAATTAATTCATTATTGGCATGAGCTTGAGGCAAAGGTCCTTCAGAGGCCTTATTTCCCACATTGATGATAGCTTTAAGTGTGTT
>DAIPYV010000216.1:1717-4729 GCA_036782555.1 Saprospiraceae bacterium | reverse complement strand
AAAAAACTCATAGAAATGAATTTCTTACCAGATGTCTATGTAGATTGTGAAACCTGTATGGGTAAAAGATACAACCGTGAAACTCTAGAAGTCCTCTATAAAGGGAAATCTATATCTGAAGTCTTAGATATGCCTGTGGCTGAAGCTGTAAACTTCTTTGAAAACATACCCAAAATACATCGAAAGCTAAAAACTTTGGATAGTGTGGGTTTAGGCTACATTACATTGGGCCAACAGGCCACTACCCTCTCAGGAGGTGAGGCCCAACGTGTCAAACTATCAGAAGAACTCTCCAAAAGAGATACAGGCAAGACGCTATATATTTTGGACGAACCCACTACTGGCCTTCACTTTGATGATATCAGACTGCTGCTGGGAGTCATCAACAAATTGGTGGATAAAGGAAATACTGTCATCATCATAGAGCACAATATGGACGTCATAAAAGTATCAGATTATGTCGTGGATATAGGTCCCGAAGGAGGTAAGGCAGGCGGTGAAATCGTTTTTGCAGGCACACCCGAAGCATTGGTGAAGAGCAAAAAGGGACATACAGCCAAGTATTTGGAGATGGAGATGTAGTAAAACTAAACTTAAAATCTAATACGATGATAAACAAAAAGATTTATTTTTTTTAGTGGCTTTATTTCTTTCTTTTCAGCACTTCCTCATTGCACAAAAACCTATCCCACAGTTTGATGGCAGACACAAAAACGTTTTCGTTGAGTTATTGGGGCCAAGTATAGCTCAGGGTATCCATTTTGACATGAGACTCAAAGAAGGTACAATGAGAGGGCCTGGCTTTAAAGCGGGTATAGGTAGAGTTTTTGGAGAGCTGATAAATAGCGGAAACTTCTTTGTTGATAATTTTATCACGTTTCCTTTAGAATTCAATTATACTACAGGCCAAAGAAGGAGTTCATTATTAATTGGCGCAGGCGTCCTGCCTATGTTTGGGGCCAATAATTATATTAATCTCACAGGTAACGAAGGTGACAATAGATTGGGCCTCGTAGGAAGCTTTTTTAATTTGGGCTATAGATTTCAACCCATAAAAAATTCAGTGATGTTCCAAATCACTTGGTCGCCCATTTTCCTAAAAAATAATGATCATCAAATATTTTGGTTGGGTCTGGGACTGGGTTATGGATTTAAGTAGCAAAAGATAATTTTTCGCCAAAATTAAATTTATTTTACTATCTTTGGTAGATATCCAAACATTCAATCAATCATGGAATCCTACTTTGATCTCATCCTCCAAAAAATAGACACCTGGTTTAAAGAGCTCATTTTGATCTTACCCAATTTATTAATATCTGTTTTTTTTGCATTGTTGGGTATTTGGTTGGCCAAAAGAGTCAGAAAACTAACTACTAGGTTTTTGGACGCGTATTCTGAAAAAAAGATACTCAACAATCTTATTGTCAATTTCATCTATGTGGCTACTTTAGCGCTTGTAGGCTTTACAGTGCTAAGTATCCTCAATTTAGATCGGGCAGTGACCTCCATCCTCGCAGGTATCGGTGTGTTGAGTTTGGGTTTGGCCTTTGCATTTCAGGACTTGGCATCTAATCTCATGTCAGGCATTATCATATCTTTAAGACGTCCCATCAATGTGGGAGACCTTGTGGATATAGGAGATGTATCGGGTATAGTCGCTGAAGTCAATCTTAGGGATACAGTGATTCACACGCTACAAGGCAAAAAAGTGATATTGCCCAATAAACGACTCATAGAGGCACCCGTCACCAATCATACAGCCAATAAACACCAAAGATTAGAAATAGAAGTAGGTGTGGCCTATGACTCACCGCTTGAGCAGGTCATCACTATCACCACTCAAGCCTGTCAAAATATCAAAGAAAGAGATACTTCGCGAGAAATTCAGTTCTATTACACAAAGTTTGATGACAGTAGTATTAATTTCATCGTCATGATATGGCTCAATGCGCCAGACAGAGCCACCTTTATGAGAGCCAGAAGTACTGCCATCATACAAATTAAAAAAGCCTTTGACCAACATCATATTAATATTCCTTTCCCAATAAGGACACTTTACTATGGTGATAAAAGTTAAACCCAAAAATAAAATATTTTAAATTTATTTTTTTAGATGGATTACCACTTCCCAAATATTGTTTAAATCTCTATTTTCATCCTACTATTTTCTTTATCTTGGTATAATAACAAAGTTTGCTTATCAAAATTTATCTGAAATTCTACTCATTATCCAAAAAATATCCTTATATTTGCAGTAAAATATAATGTTATGGGGCTTCCAGAGAAAGAATATATCACCGCAGAAAAATACCTAGAACTCGAAAGAGAGGCTTTGAATAAGCACGAATACTATCTTGGAGAAATTTTTGCTATGAGCGGTGCCTCTTTTCGTCACAATGTTATTTTTAAAAATACATATGGAGAGATTTTTGCAAAATTGAAAGGCAAACCTTGCCAGCCTTATGGAAGTGATTTACGTGTTCACGCACCTAAAAACTCATTGTACACCTATCCTGATATCTCTATCATCTGCGGAAAACCAGAAATGACTGATAGTACTATGGATACAGTTACCAACCCCTCGGTCATCATAGAGATATTGAGCAAAAGCACCATGGACTACGATAGAGGACAAAAGTTTGCTCTTTATAGAGATATTGATTCATTGATGGAATATGTGCTTATAGATTCGCTATCTGTACGGGTAGAAAAATATACCAAAAATACCGACGGTAGCTGGACACTACGCGATTACAAAGACATCTCTGACACTTTTACCATTGAGACCATCAATGAGCCTATGCAACTCTCAGAAATATATGAAGGTGCCTTTGATACAGAGTGATTTTTTTCATTCATTTCAAAGCTTTAATAACGTGCATTTTACATAAGAACATATAAAGTCCCAAGACTAAGACACATTAAACATTCCGATGGTCGCCATCTCCGCTCAAAACAAACTGATGGCCGCTGCCTTCTCTCTGAAATCCAGTATCTCGGGACATCCAGCCA
>DAIPYV010000216.1:0-1617 GCA_036782555.1 Saprospiraceae bacterium | reverse complement strand
GCTAAAACAGATACCCAGCTTTTTTGCGGACATTATATCCTCGATACCCAACACCTACTGGTAGGTGATATGCAAGGTCATTTGTACTGGATAGACACTGTGTCCAAGGAAATAAAACATAGGTATTTTGTACATAGCAACAGCATCTTTAATATCTGCCAGATAAGGGAAGACACCTTTATCACCGCCAGTGCCGATGGCAGTATAGGTATATGGAATATACCACAGATGAAACATGTGATGACCCTGCAAATATCTATGCAAGGTTTGAGAACCTTGGCTTTTAAAAAGGATATTTTATATGTAGGTGGCAGTGATAATGCCATACATGTTATAGACATACATACATGGAAAGTCATAAACAAAATTCCTCAAGCACATAATAATAGTGTTTTTGCCTTATTGGCACATGAAAAAGGATTGGTCTCAGGAGGGCGTGATGCACACATGATGTGGCGATCCTATAACGATATCCATCACGTACACAAAGATGTGCCGGCGCATTGGTTTACCATCAATAAAATCATAGACCTATATGGAACGGATAGAATAGCTTCCGCATCGAGAGACAAATCCATAAGATTATGGACGACTGATGGGCAGCCTATTTGTACATTGGATTATAAAATCACGCGCCATACACATTCAGTCAACACTTTGCTTTGGATGCCAAAACACAAAAAACTCCTGACAGCGGGTGATGACAGAGTGATAAAAGAAATCATAGTACCTGACTAAAAACAGGGTATTCACCTACACTTTATACCATGTTTTCTACCATTTAATAAAAAAAATCTACTTTTTGTAAATAATTTTTTGCTGTAAAAAAGATTTTATATTACCTTTACACGTGAAATTGGAAATATTTCATTTTCCTTATAATGAATTGAAATGAATCTGTCATTTTTTTAATTAAATAACCAGTATGAGAAAGTTAAACCTAATAGTCTTTTTGTCCTTGATAGTGGGGATTTCTCAAGCCCAGTTTATCAATAATGGGGCTACTATCGTTATCCAATCTGGAGCTACACTTAAGGTAGATACTGATTTTATCAACAACTCAGGAGGTATTATCACTAATAATGGCACCTTAGAAGTCAAAGGTAATTTTACCAATGCCGCTACTTTCAATTCAGCTTCTGGGACCACTGTCATATTTAGTGGAGATACCGATAGCGAAATCACTTCGGGCGGTGCTGTCTTCCAAAATGTAGAAATAGCCAAAACAAATGGCGACATCCTGCTCATGGATAATGCCACAGTAGCCGCTACCCTTACTTTTAGTGAAGATAATAAAGTCATCTTGGGTGAAAATAATCTCACTATCCAAACTGGAGGCAGTATAGATGGTGTGACTTCCGATAGATATGTGGTGACTGATGGCACAGGTCAACTCATCAAAGGCCTAGATGCAGATGGCACTATCACGCACGAGATAGGCGACGCCACACATTATACACCGCTCAGCAGTGCTGTCAGAGGGACCAACTATTCTAATGCTACTCTCGGAGCAAGGGTTTATACCACGGATTTAGAAGATAAGATACAGGGTGCGACAGATTTTATAGATAGAGAATGGTCAGTACAGTCAGCCAATATCGTAGATTATGAAAACAC
>DAIPYV010000215.1:0-4764 GCA_036782555.1 Saprospiraceae bacterium | reverse complement strand
GACTAAAATAGTTCAATAAATTTTTTTTTTATTCATTTGATGAGTACTTTTGTGCTCGATTTAGTTAAACTCAATTTTCATGATAGATTATTTAGAAGTATTAAGCTCAACAGAGAAGGAAAAACTCTATAATGCCATTCCATTAATCACCGTATTAATAGCAGGGGCTGATAGTAAAATAGAGAAAAAAGAATTAGAATGGGCGGAAAAAGTAACTCATATCAGAAGTTTCAAAACAAAAGAACCTTTTAAAAGCTTCTATAAAGAGGTAGATAAGGATTTTTCTGACAAGGTATTAAAATTAATAAGTGAGATGCCTGCAGACGCAGCAGAAAGGAATAGCATCATAAGTAGTCAACTTTCCGAGTTGAATGACGTATTTTCTAAGTTAGATCCTTTTTATGGTCATAAAATATATAAAGGTCTAGTGAGTTTTGCGCATCAAGTGGCTAAAGCATCTGGAGGCGTATTGGGATTTATGAGTATAAGCAAGGATGAAGCGGCATGGGTCAATTTGTCAATGATAGATCCTATTCACTATGACGGCGATGAAGAAGAATAATTTTTAAAACATATACTCACACTTCATGTTTGAGTAACTTAAATATATGTTGGGGTGCTTGATTCTTTCAGGCTGAGATTATACCCATTGAACCTGCTCAGGTAATGCTGAGAAGGGAATATGCTTTATCTATAAGCACCTCATCATATATATATTAATTAATTTTAAAATATATAAAATGATGAGAAGTTTTATTTGGATTTTATTTTTACCTTTACAACTAGTAGCTCAGTTGTCTTTGAGTGGTATTGTTTCTTCTGATAAAGGAGATTTGCTACCTTATGCATTGGTTTTTTTAGATAATACACCCATTTCTACATTATCTGATAGCAAAGGCAAGTTTGTCATTAATGACATTGTACCAGGTTATTATACTCTTAAGGTCCAATTTGTGGGCTATCCCAATTGGGAGAAATATTTAGAGCTGAGAGCAGATACTGTTTTAGATATAACTCTTTCTGGAGGTATCTATAATCTAAGTACAGTAGAGATCCAATCTAATAGAGTAGGGCAGAATGACCCTTTTACTCATTCCACTATCAGTAAAGAATATATCCAAAAGGAAAATTTGGGTCAAGATCTCACTGTTCTTATGCAATGGCAGCCTTCTGTGGTTACAACGTCAGATGCAGGAGCTGGGATTGGTTACACTAGTATGCAGATAAGAGGAAGTGACCAAACACGTATTAATGTCACGCTCAATGGTGTACCTGTCAATGATGCAGAATCCCATAATGTATTTTGGGTCAATATGCCCAATCTGGCAGGAAATACCTCCAATATCCAAATCCAAAGAGGGGTAGGTACTTCCACTCATGGTGCTGGGGCATTTGGTGGTACGGTGAGCATTAATACACATGAACTGAGGCCGAAACCTTTTATAGAAATGGATGGAAGTCTAGGTAGTTTCAATACTAATAAATACGCCATAGGGTTAGGTAGCGGTCTTTTGAATAAAAAATATTTCGTTGAGGCGAGATATAGCGGTATTCAATCTGATGGCTATATTGATAGAGCTACTTCTGACTTAAGGTCCCTGTACTTTTCAGCTGGAAGGATTACGTCCAAATCTTCTTTGAGATTCAATTACCTAGATGGACGTGAAGTCACGTATCAGTCATGGAATGGTGCACCTCAAGCTTTAGTCAATGGAGATGCTGATGGTTTACGTCGTCATTTTGACATAAATCAAGGATCACTTTACAGAAATCAAGAAGACTCTCTCAATTTATTAAATTCAGGCCGTACCTACAATTATTATACCTATCCTAATCAGGTGGATAATTATAATCAAAAGCATTATCAACTGATTTATGCCTTAAATCCAAATGAAAATTGGAGATGGAAATCTACTCTTTACTATACCAAAGGAAGAGGATATTTTGAACAGTTCAGATATCAAGATCGTCTGAGAAATTATGGTATCCCTAATGTAATGATTGATGATCAAAGTATAGAGAGATCTACAATAGTCCGTCGGAGGTGGCTGGACAATGATTTGATCGGAGCCATGGTAGATGGAGAATATACCGGTATTAAAAACTGGACGCTACAGTCTGGAATCAATGCTAATTATTATATAGGCGATCATTTCGGGGATATCGTCAGCTCTTCTGTGGAGATCCCGGAGCTGTCTGATTATAAAAGATATTATGATAATGTAGGTAAGAAGCTGGATTATATGGGGTATCTACGCGGAATTTTTACAAAGGAGAAGTTATCTGTCTATGGTGATCTACAGTTGAGATATGTAGATTATACAGCTAAAGGTCTCAATAATGATAGAGAAAGCCTAGACATCCAAGCATCACAGCTTTTTTTTAACCCCAAATTGGGCTTAACCTATGAATTGGGGAGAAATCAGCAAGCTTATGCATCCTATGCCGTAGCACATAAAGAACCCACTCGTCGTGATTTTACTGATAATACATTTGATGTTTTACCGCGACCTGAGCAGTTACAAAATCTAGAGGTAGGATATAGAGTTCGAAAGACCCATTTATTATTTGAGTCTAATATCTATTATATGCTCTACAGAGATCAACTTGTATTAACAGGTGAGCTCAATGATGTAGGTGCTCCAATAAGAATCAATGTGCCCAGAAGTTATCGACTAGGATGGGAAAATAGCCTCACTTACCAAATATCTGAGCATTGGATCATAAACACCAATGCAACAATAAGTCGTAACAAAATAGAAGCATTTGATGAGATTATTCCAGATTATACTCAAGGATTTGATAAAATAGTGATTCCTCATCAAAATACAGATATATCTTTTTCTCCCAATCTCATTGGCGCTTTGCAAATTATGTACAGACCTATCAAAAATTTTGAATTGGAGTGGTCATCTAAATATGTGGGTCGCCAATTTATGGACAATACATCAGATATAGGAAGGTCATTAGATGCTTATAATTTTCATAATCTGAGACTATTGTATAAAATACCCCAGCCTTGGCTAAAAGAAGTAAATTTGACATTGCTCATAAATAATATTACTAATAATTTATATTCTTCCAACGGCTTTACCTATTCATATATATTTGGAGAGTTAATAACTGAAAACTTCTTATATCCACAGGCAGGGACTAACTTTTTGGTAGGTTTAAATGTAAAATTTTGATTAAAATGGATAATTTTGCTTTTTAAACGCCATTTTTTCCTTACTTTTGCACAAAATTAGACCTTAAAAATATGAATTTTGATATTATTGTTTTAGGAAGTGGGCCTGGCGGATATGTTGCAGCCATCAGAGCCTCTCAGTTAGGTAAGAAAGTTGCCATTATAGAGAAAGAAAGCTTAGGTGGTGTTTGTCTCAATTGGGGGTGTATTCCTACCAAAGCATTGCTCAAAAGTGCACAAGTTTTTAATTATATCTCACATGCATCGGATTATGGAATCGTGGTAGCTGAACCCAAAGCTGACTTCAATGGCATGATAAAAAGAAGCCGAGGTGTGGCGGACGGTATGTCCAAAGGGGTAAACTTCTTAATGAAAAAGAATAAAATTACCGTAATCGAAGGATATGGAAGATTGGCTCGTGGTAAAAAAGTAGTTGTCACTGATGCAGCAGGAAAAAAATCTGAATATTCAGCTGATCATATTATCGTTGCTACAGGCAGTAGAGCAAGAGAATTACCTAATCTAAAAATAGACGGTCAAAAAATCATTGGATACAGAGAAGCGATGACTTTACCTACTCAGCCCAAAAAAATGGTAGTTGTAGGTGCAGGTGCCATAGGTATTGAGTTTGCTTATTTTTATCAATCTATAGGTACGGAAGTGACGGTTGTGGAATTTATGGAACAAGGTCTTTTACCACGTGAAGACGCAGAGATTTCTAAAGAATTGGCAAAAATATATAAAAAAGCTGGGATGAATATCTTAGCTAATGCAGCAGTTGAATCAGTAGATATCTCAGGAGATACTTGTAAAGTCACTATCAAAAGCCGAAAAGACGAATCCGTACAAGTGGTAGAATGTGATGTGGTACTCTCAGCTGCAGGAGTGACACCCAATACAGAGGATATAGGCTTGGAAGCGTTGGGTATTGAGACAGACAGAGGATTAATTAAGGTAGATGAATACTATCGTACAAATGTATCAGGTATATATGCCATAGGTGATGTCATTCCTACTCAAGCATTGGCTCACGTAGCTAGTGCTGAAGGTATAGTATGTGTTGAAAAAATTGCCGGCCACCATCCAGAGGCTATCGATTATGGTAATATTCCTTCTTGTACTTATTGTTGGCCGGAAGTAGCCAGTGTAGGTATGACAGAGGCTCAGGCCAAAGAAGCGGGATATGAACTCAAGATAGGTAAATTTCCTTTCTCGGCATCTGGAAAAGCCAGTGCAGCTGGCGCCAAGGAAGGATTTGTAAAGATGATTTTTGATGCCAAATACGGTGAATTATTAGGTGGCCATATGATAGGTGCTAATGTCACTGAAATGATTGCTGAATTGGTATTAGCTAAAAAATTAGAAAGCACAGGGCACGAAATTCTTAAAGCTGTGCATCCTCACCCTACCATGAGTGAAGCTGTAATGGAAGCTACAGCGGCTGCTTATGATGAAGTGATACATTTATAATATCATAAAATTCATTTTTTGCGAAGTATCGCATTGATATCAGATAATCATTCTTATTGGGGCCAAGACGTCATGCAGCACGTCTTGGACTCTGATGAGATTTGGCA
>DAIPYV010000214.1:0-4792 GCA_036782555.1 Saprospiraceae bacterium | reverse complement strand
AAACAAAACATAAAATACCTTTTCCGTTGGATACTTTGGTTATAAAGATTTCAGAATTTAGAAAATCATTTCCTGGGTTATTTTTACTTTTGGCTTTGACCACTCTTTTCGGTTCACGTTCCATCTACAATATTGTAATTATTATTGTTCTTTTGAGTTGGATGGAGTATGCTCGATACGCTCGATCTGAGTCGCTCTCTGTTATTTATTCTCCATTCATAGAGAGCTCTAGACTTTTGGGCTTTAGTGATATCTATATCGTTATAAGACATGTCTTGCCTAGTATATTACCTACGCTTCTAGTGCTGGGAAGCTATGGTGTAAGCCAAGCAATACTTCTGGAGTCGTCGCTTTCGTTTTTAGGAATAGGCTTGCCCACAGAAGTGGTTACATGGGGCAAAATGTTGGCTGATGGACGATCTATACAGCACCCATGGTTAGTCGTTTTTCCTGGGTTAGCCATCTTTATTTTGATTTGGGTGTTGAATAGTTTTTCAGACTTAGATCGGTGACCTATTATCTCTAAAATTATGATATGGCTCTATTACTTTGGAGGAAAAACAAAAGATCAAAACCACTTCAATGTCAAATCTATCATCTTTTGCTTCCAGCCTACGTAAGGTGGAGATAGAAAATCCAAAATACTTGGCCAGGTCTGTTTATAGACACTTCGTTCATTAGAGAATGCTTTGAAACCATAAATGCCATGACATTTGCCTATACCACTATTGTTATCGCCACCGAAAGGAAGATCATGATTACTGATGTGCAGACCCGTATTATTGATGGCCGTACCACCCGCACGCGTGTTGGCTAGTATATAATCGGTGTTCTTTTTGTTATTACTATAGATATAAAGTGCCAATGGCTTAGGTTGTGTCTTGAGGTATTCAATAGGTTCACTTAAGTTTTTAAAAGTCATGATAGGCAAAATAGGTCCAAATATTTCTTCTGTCATGAGCGGACTATCCAAAGGCGCTTTTTCAACGAGGGTAGGAGAGAGATATTTTTGTGTACTATCTGAGTCACCACCCAAGATGACTTTGGCCCCACTTTTGACACTTTCGTCTAGATAACCTTTGACGCGGTCCAAGTGTCTTGTGTTTATCATACGTGCATAGTGATTAGATTCTTTAGGGTTTTGGCCATAAAAATCGTTGAGATATTTTTTACACTTATTGACGAATTCTTCCTTTTTGCTCTCATGCACAAAGATATAATCTGGAGCTATACATATCTGGCCACTATTGATAAATTTAAAGAACGTGGTACGCCGTGCAGCTGCATCAATAGATGCCGTATCGTCTATGATAGTTGGCGATTTCCCCCCTAATTCCAATGTTACTGATGTGAGATTTTTAGCAGCGGCTTGCATAACTACTTTTCCTATACTCGGCGCTCCTGTAAAAAATATATGATTGAATGGAAGTTTTAATAAATCTGTGGATGTCTCTATGCCACCTTGTACCAACGCCACCTCGTTTTCATCAAATAAATCTGCCACCATTTTGGCCATCAATTGAGAAGTAGCTGTACTGTGCTCTGACGGCTTGAGTATGACCGTATTGCCAGCTGCTATGGCTGATATCAAAGGCACAAAAGTCAAATTAAAAGGAAAATTCCAAGGAGCAATGATGAGACATACACCTTTAGGTTCGTAATGTACCCATGATGATGAACCCGTCAAAGCTAGAGGTGTTGAGACCTTTTCTTTTGACATCCAAGACTTAAGGTACTTAATGGCATGTCTGGCCTCGGTCAGCACTGGATATATCTCCGTCATATCCACTTCAAATATGGACTTATGCAGGTCCTTATAACAAGCCTTTCGAATGTCTTCTTTGTAATCAACCTCGACAGCACGAATGACTTTTTTTAGTTTAACTATGCGTTCAGCCGCTGTTGATGCGCCCACTAAATATTGATTTTTCAATTGGCTTTCAAAAATCTTTTGAATATCCTGTGTCAAAGTAAGGGTAGCTGAGCTCATCTGAATCAAATATATATTATGTAATACAAAAATATGTGTAAAATGTTAATGAGCGGGCTAAAACATTTTAGAATTTTATTTATAAATTTGCTGCTTAGCTTTGAAGTAGTTTGAAAAAAATATCGGCTCTATGTTGAATCGTGTGGGTAAACAAATACAAAGACGTATCAATCAAAGATGTAATACTTTGTGTAATGATTTTTTACATTTTTGATTTTTCTTTGAATAAAGTAGCCTTAGGATATCTAAGGAATGTCTTTTTTTACGTTTTACGGCCTTTTCATTTTTAGGCAAAATTTGTTAAAAAATGCGTTAAAAACAGAAAACTGTTTGAGCCATACGAAAGTTTAACACTGAGCCAAAACATTAGTAATCAATATAGCTATTGCGAATGACAGAAGGCTAAGGCGAGTTTTTTATGTTTAGCATTTTTTGATAAATTTTGACGTTAAGAAAATGAAACAGCCTTGATTTTTTGTTTCTTTTGTATCAAGACAAAAGAAAAGAAAGTTTAAACGAGGACAAAATTTGGCTTCAGTTTAAATGATTATCCGAGTTTTTATCCATATAAAACAACACAGAACCAAAATATCACAATAGGAATAATATTGCGATTTTGGGATTATTTTTATTGGTTTTAGTTTAGATATTTATAATAAATACGGCTCATTTACTATTAATTATAAATATTATCACAAGATAAAATGAGAATGAACCACCAATACGATGCCTGCCTATCTAAAGTCTAAGCCGGCAGGTATTTTGATAATTTTTTTCATGAATGTGCCATCCCACCAGTAAAAAAGGAGGAGCAATATCCATTGAAATAAAAATAAATTTATACACATGAAAATACAAATATTTATTATCCTGTTTATTCTCTATGTTACTCAAATATATACGCAAGTCAAACTACAACCAGAAATAGGTTTTAGTTATATGCCATATAAAATTTATTCTCCAACCCAAGAACCTATTAAGGGCAATAGTATCGACTTCTATTTCGGTGTGAATGGAAATGTAAAATTTAGTAACCTCTTTTTTATGGATGTCAGAGTTGGTAGTGCACTTCGCCGGGATGCTAAAATTAAACCAATAGGAATTAACTCATTGTATTTGGGATCAGAATATAAAAATAAAGAACTGAATATGGATTTAACATGGGGCACCAAATTTATTAAATCCAATTTTATAGGAGCAGGGTTTGGTGTAACCCATAAGTTAAATTCAATTATTATCGAAAACTATAGATCGAATATTTTCGAAAACTCTAAATCGCGTGAAGAGTTTCATGATTTAATTAGTAAATGGTTTTATGCTGTTAATATAACTTATACGTATTCATTTTCAATTATGGACATTAATATAAGATATTTTAGAACCTTAAACAGGTTAAGAGCCAATTCATACTATGCTACAGTCTTTTCTAATCCGAATCGAGTGGATATAATCCTTTCTTTCAATATATTTAATAAGAAAAAGGACTATTGTAGGTAAGATACATATAAAGGGCAAATTAGTAAAGTCAAAAAAAATATTATCCTATCACTGATTTAAAACGTTAAGTGGGGACTAATTAGTGCTCTGACTAGATAAAGAACTAATTTAAGTTGAGAGCTATTTTTGAATAGATCAAGACGAAAAAAGTAGTCATAGCCGTACCTAGACGGGTGGAAAAATAATCCTACCCATCCTAAAATCCAGTAAATTCTGATACAGACAATTACAGTAACCAGAGCTAATAAAGACTGCCCTTTTGCTCAAGCATTTTCTGACTATTGCGATGATTTAGAAGAACAATTGAACATAAGTGATATAGATTTCAAAGTGCCTGAAAAACTAATTTTTCACTTACCCTATAATATTTGTACTTTTGTGGCAGATTACTCTTCTATTCATCTGAAATATAAATTTCTATGCAAAAGATATTATTTTTCATTCTAATGGTAATTATGGTATATGCCTGCTCCAAATCTGACTTCACATCCGAGCACACCATCAATGATTTAGTGGCCGAGTTTGATCAGGAGACACAAGACAGGTCGAAGCTTCGTTTGGCCTTTGGTAAAGCTGTGGCAGCGGCATTGGGTGAGCAAGAATTTAGAGATTATATAAAAAATAAATCTCATAAAGAGGGTAGTGAACTGTTTGAAGAGTTGGTTTTTTTGCTTATAAAAGACGATGTTTTGCCGTCAGGTAGGACAGTGTCTCAGATGATTCAAGCGCATGAAGACAGTAAAGTGAAGGCTTTATATGGCAATAATTTGGTAGATGAGGTATTGAAAAACGACCCTATGGTGGCTATTAAACTGCCTGATTTATTTTTTGACATGGACTGGGATACAAGAGATGTTATTCCATTTGTGGGAGTTCAGACGGCTTTGCCATTTCCAATAAGAGGATACATACATTATTACCACAATGGCTACCATGAATTCATTTCAGACTATAATACTTTTGATTATTCCGAACAAAAGTACTTCTATATAGCTGTACAGCATGCCACCAATCATATTTTGTTAAATCTCAGTACTATGACAAACGAGAAAGGTATTACATTAGAAGAGTTTCTTCCTCAAATTTATTACGCCAAAAATGATGTGATGAGTGATATCTTGATGTCTGGAGAAAGGGTGAGCGAATTAGCCAATCAGGTTATCATAAATCTTAGGACGGCATATGACATATGGTTAGAAAAGAATAAATTTGAGGGAGAATTTGCAGGAGATATAGAACCCTGTGGCACAAGACCTATGTGTCTTAGAGATTGTATTGAAGACCCCACTATTGCCCATAGATTAG
>DAIPYV010000213.1:0-4923 GCA_036782555.1 Saprospiraceae bacterium | reverse complement strand
CATTTGAAATCAAATTTATGGATATGTTTAAGACTATCTTTCAACTGATCTTCATACCTTTGGCTGTGGGCATATTATTAAATCATACATTTCCATCATTCGTTGACAAAATAAAAAAAATCCTTAAAAATCTAAGCTTATTGATTTTTGTAGGATTTGTATGTGTGGCATTGATGTCCAATTTTGAAAATTTAAAAGCCTATTTGCACATCGTTTTTGGCATTGTATTAATACATAATTTGCTAGCTTTGGTTGTGGGATATGTTTGGTCTCGTCACATTGTCCACCTACCACTGTCAGACAGTAGAGCTATAAGTATTGAAACGGGTATCCAAAATTCAGGTCTTGCGCTTATTTTGGTATTCAATTTTTTTGATGCTAATGGTGGGATGGCACTCATTGCAGCATGGTGGAGCATTTGGCATTTGATATCATCTTTTGGTTTATCCTACTATTGGAGCAAAAGAGCTTTAGCAAATATTTAAATTAGTTAAAAATAAGTTTTCCAAAAATAAAAGTTTTGGTGAACATCTTTTTATTAAAACGAGTTTTATCAAATTATAAAAAAAAATAGTATGAATCAAATATTAGGAATAGGTAGCCGCGTAAAACATCCAGCATTTGGAGATGGGGTGGTCATAGGAGCGGAAACAGTAGCTTACAAAGTGTGTTTTATTACGTACGGCATCAAGGCTGTGGGTAAAGAATATAGCGCATGGGAGATTATAGAAAAAATTGAAGCTGATGATAAAGTGTCGTTTTCCGAAGCAGAAAAATCGCTTATTAAAATATTAAAGGCTTGGTCAGATATCTCAGAAGTGGTACCACTGGGAGATAAATGGACTGATGGTGTGATGATATTAAAACCCGCCGATGATAGCCTTAAATCCAAAGAAATACCTATTGACGCATTTTTTCACAAAATAGTTATGGTCCGTGATCGACTCCGAGTCATGGAACAACGTATCAACTCAAGCCATTTGACAGATGAGGAGAAAGTTAATTTACAACAATATATAACCCGTATTTATGGTAGTTTAACTACTTTCAATGTCTTATTTAAGCACAAAGAAGATCAATTTGTCGGCGAAAAAAGTTGACTTTAAAGTGATAAGCATTATAAAATAGTCAACTTATTAATGACGACTTAGTGATAGAACCAAAGGTATAGGGAATAAAATATTGCACAATAAATTTATCCTTTAAAACGTAGATGTGTCTCTAAGATGACACGTCTTTTTGATTTAAGGGTCTAAATAAATCATTAATATTTATACCTTTGCAGAATATTCTGATCTTAGTATAGTGTTTTTTATATAATCAAATTACATAAATGTCTGTAATAGTAGATAACTTAACCAAACAATACGGCAATCAAAAGGCTGTTTCTGAGCTTTCTTTTAGTGCCCAAAAAGGTGAGATATTGGGGTTTTTAGGTCCAAATGGTGCAGGTAAAACTACGACTATGAAGATGGTGTGTTGTTTTGTCTCTCCTTCTAGTGGGACAGCGTCTGTTAATGGATACGATATACATGCATCCCCTTTAGAAGTCAAAAACTCTATTGGCTATCTTCCTGAACACAACCCACTTTATGAAGATATGTATGTCAAGGAATATTTACAATTTGTAGCAAGTATCCATAAGATATCTAATAAAGCACGGAGGATAGAAGATGTCATTGAAATGACTGGCTTAGGTGTGGAACAGCACAAAATTATTGGCACATTATCCAAAGGATACAGACAGAGAATCGGATTGGCGCAGGCTATTATTCATGATCCTGATGTATTGATACTGGATGAGCCTACTTCTGGATTAGATATGAATCAGTTGGTAGACATCAGGGCTTTAATCAAGAACCTTGGACATGAAAAGACGGTGATTTTTTCGTCACATATCATGCAAGAAGTACAAGCCATCTGCGATAGAGTGGTCATCATTAATAATGGGGAGAAAGTAGCTGATGAATCTATAGGAAATTTGACAGCTTTAATGAAAGGAGGCGACTCAGTTATCGTCACATTTACAGATAAAAACCCTGACTTAAAGGCATTTAGTAGTATCAAAGGTTTAGTTCAGATCACTAGAAATGAGGACAGTTTTATATTTACCCACGAAAACAATATAGATATACGTCGTCATATTTTTGAAACTGCAGTGTCTCAAAATCTTATCATCCTAGAGATGCGCCAACAAAAAGCCAGTATGGAAGAAGTATTTAGACAAGTGACACAAAAAGGAACCTATGCTTAGTATATTTAGTAAAGAAATTCATGCCTTTTTTAGCTCTCTGATTGGTTATATCGTCATTGGTGTATTCATTACATCGATAGGCCTATTTATGTGGGTGTTTTCAGATACAAGTGTCTTTTCATATAGGTTTGCTACCTTGGAACAGTTGTTTTCTATCGCACCAGTGGTATTCCTATTTTTGATACCGGCGGTGACGATGAGTAGTTTTGCTGATGAAAAAGCGAGAGGTACCATAGAGTTTTTATTTACCCAACCTTTGACTACATGGCAGATTATCATAGGTAAATACTTGGCCAATGTTGTTTTGGTCCTCATTGCTTTATTGCCGACACTGATATATTATTATAGTATCTATCAATTAGGCTCTCCTAAAGGCAATCTGGACAAAGGTGCCATAATGGGTTCTTATATAGGTCTCTTTTTCTTAGCCAGTGTATTTGTGGCGATTGGTATTTTTGCATCTTCACTTTCTACCAATCAGATTGTGGCCTTCATACTTTCAGCATTTTTGTGTTTCTTTTTTCATTGGGCCTTTACTTACATAGCCCGTATTCCTATTTTTAGTGGAAATCTGGATTTATTTATACAAAAATTGGGCATAAATTTTCATTACAATAGTATCAGCAAAGGTGTATTGGACACAAGGGACATTCTTTATTTCCTATCAGTCATCTTTGTATTTCTGTTTGGAACACAACAAGTCTTAGAAGCTCAAAAATCTTAATATTGGACGATATGAATTCATTAGGAAGATATACACAAATCATACTTGTTGCTGCCATCGTTTTGGTCGTCAATATTTTAGCAGGTTTTATATACTATGAGTTTGACCTTACAGAAGATAGACGCTATACAGTGACAGAAAATACCAAAAGACTGGTAGCGGACGTGGATGACAATATTACTATCCGAGTACTCCTAGATGGAGAGTTTCCAGCAGGTTTTAAACGTTTACAAGCGTCAACAAAAGATCTTTTAGATAAGTTTAGAGACATCAATCCGCGCATCGTCTATGAATTTGAAGACCCTACAGAAGGTCCTGCGCGTATGAAGGAACAACGCAAAAAACAGCTGATAGAAGATAAAATAATCCCTGTCAATCTCACCTACTTCGATGGCAAACAATCAGTGCAAAAAGCGGTATTTCCATTTGCTATCATCAATTTGGGTCCCAAAAAACAAATCATTAATCTCCTCGAAGAACAAAAACCAGGAGATGATGAAAATGAAGTTTTGAATAAATCTGTAGCTTTATTAGAATATAAATTTGCTAATGCCTTCCAAAAAATAAAATCTCCTCGAAGAAAAAATGTGCTCATCACTCAAGGAAATGAAGAGTGGCAAGAAGACCAGTTATTTAGATTGAGAGAAGAGATCAATAAGTTTCACAGAGTGGGTTTTGTGAGTCTGGACACATTAATGATGGTGGACACTACGATAGACTTAATTATCGTGCCAGGGCCGAAAACCGAAATGACAACGCAGAATAAGTTCAAAATAGACCAATTCGTCATGGAGGGCGGAAATGTCATTTGGCTTATTGATAAATTTAAAGTTTCATTAGACAGTATCAACAAATACAAGTTTTATGTACCAGAACCTGTAGAAACTGGTTTAGATGATTTATTTTTCAAGTACGGTGCTAGGATACTTCCTGACCTAATCATGGATTTAGAATGCTCACAGATACCGCAAGTCGTAGGTATGGCTGGTGATAAACCTCAAACGCGACTTTTTCCTTGGTATTATCATCCAGCTATTGCGGCTACAAGCTTACATCCTATCGTCAAAAACATTGATAGAGTGAATATGGCTTTTCCAAGTACTATTGATACTATAAAAACCGATGCTGCAATAATCAAAAATGTACTTTTACAAACTTCTCCCTATTCCAAGACACAATTGGCTGGTTCGCGTCTCTCATTTGAAATATTAAAGACAAGTCCCGACCCATCAAAATTCAATAATGGGAATAAACCTGTAGCACTATTACTTGAGGGTGCCTTTGAGTCTTATTTTAAAAACAGAGTGACACCTGAGATGCAAAGTACTTTAGATCAACTAGGTATAAAAATAAAATTGAATGGCCAACCCGCTAAACAACTCATTATATCTGACTCAGATTTTACACGTAATTTAATCAATAGAGAGACTGGGCAAACCGAAGATATAGGCTTTAATAAATGGGAACGTCGATTTTATAAAGGAAACAAGGACTTTATACTTAACGCTGTAGAATATATGCTGGATGAAAACAATATATTAGAATCAAGATCCAAAGAAATAAAATTAAGATTGCTCGATAAAGTCAAAGTCCAAGAAGAACAAACAAAATGGCAACTCATCAATATCGTCTTCCCCATCTTCATGATAGGCCTTTTTGGGATAGTCTATCACTTTGTTAGAAAAAGAAAGTACTCTAAAATTTATCATCAGTCTGTAAAAATAGAAAAATAATGAACCGAAATATCTTATTAGTTTTACTTCTTCTGGCCTTATCTGTGGCTGCTTACTTTTTTATCAATAAAGAAAAGGAAACTGAAAAAAGTACCATCACAGCAGATAGGGGATTCGCTATTCCATCGATGGAAGATGTTACTCAAGTTGTCTTAAAGAGAGTGGATGAACCAGCTATAACCTTTAAAAAAAGTAAAACTGGGTGGACACTA
>DAIPYV010000212.1:0-4936 GCA_036782555.1 Saprospiraceae bacterium | reverse complement strand
CTGTCAAGACTAAAGAATTATTAGGTTTAATCGCTTCAATGGTACTTAGATGTGATGATTGTATAAAATATCATCTTGGAAAATGTCATGAGAATGGCGTATCAACGGAAGAAGTCTATGAAGTATTTTCTATAGCAAATATGGTAGGAGGTTCTATCTGTATTCCTCACACTAGGAGGGCAGTAGAGTATTGGGACGAGCTATGTGCTCAAGAAAGTTAGTTTCTTT
The DNA here is from genome assembly GCA_036782555.1 of Saprospiraceae bacterium. Lineage (GTDB taxonomy): Bacteria > Bacteroidota > Bacteroidia > Chitinophagales > Saprospiraceae > OLB9. Next base: position 4,708 of record DAIPYV010000212.1, on the reverse strand, counting down.
TTAATATTTTTGATAATACTTGGTTTTGATGTAGAAAATTAAAATTGGTTTTCGACTTCGGCAACCTCTAGAAGAAATGTATGCATTTCTGTATTCAGCATAAAAGGCTTCATTCTTTCGCTTCCAGGGCCAAACATGGCTAACTCGGTATAATCAGCTGAGTGGGAAGTGCCTCCGAACTCTACTGATGTAAATTCCGATTGATAAGCACCATATTCCTTGTAAGGCAGTTTATACTCATTATAGACGCCATCTTCGCTCTGAAGAGCATAGGCGTCAAATAATGTTTTTGTTTTATCATTGGTTAAGTTATAGCCTTGATATTGTGTAATCATGTCGCCCAATATTTGGGCATTATCACTTCGTTTTATATTGTTGAGAATCCAGTCATTAGACCTTTTGTATTCAAATAGTGTACTAAACATTTCATTGGCTTTCTTATGGGAATATAAACCAGGATTTGCATTACCGTGATCAGATGTAATGACCACTAATGTATTCCCGTCTTTTTCAGCAAACTCGATAGCTACTTTAACGGCTTCGTCAAAAGCTATTTGGTCATAAATGAGTCCAGCAGTATCGTTGGCGTGAGCGGCCCAATCAACTTTGCCTCCTTCCACTTGCATTACAAAGCCTTTTGGATGCTCTTTCATCAGCTCTATAGTTTTAGACGTCATTTCAGCTAATGAAGGAACTTTGTCGAATTTTTCTTTAATGTTAACTCTATCTATTTCATAAGGAAGACCTTCTTCATCAAAGATTCCTATCACAGGTTTAGATGGAGAAAGGCTACCCATTTGCTTTTTATCATTGATAAGTTGATAACCAGCATTTTTGTATTCACCATACAAGTCTTTATTGTCTTTCCTATTAATAAAATACTTTTCACCACCTCCCATCATGACATCAAACCTCAAATCGAGGTATTTTTCTGCGATTTCAGCCTGTTCTCCTCTCGATTTTGAAGTAATACAAAATCCAGCGGGCGTAGCGTGCGTGATAGGAACTGTGGTGACGCAACCTACTTTTTTACCTGCAGCTTTGAATTTCTGGAGTATGGGCATATACTCCTCACCATTATCACCTATGTTGAGTCTTCCATTTTGTACACGTGTACCGCCGCCCCATGATGAGCTAGCGGCAGCACTATCAGTTACTAATGAATTGGCAGAAGCCATATCCATAAGACCTCTTGATACTCTATTTTCTCTATAAAGGTTAACCCAATTGCTTCCTTTGCCATTTTTCATATTTAGGAAAATATCAGCCATTGTTAATGTACCTGAACTCATACCATCACTCACCATGAAGATGATGTTTTTGGCAGTTTTCCCCGAGATACCATTCAATAATGGTTTTTGTGTATTGCAACCCAAAAGTGGAGATATAAAAGCGGTAGCACCTATTCCTAAAGATGTGTTTGTTAAGAACTGACGTCGTTTCATTATTTAATATCTTAATTATTAGATTGCAAAGGTATTTTTTTGTTTATAAAATCTTAGTCCTTTCATTATTAAATAATTATTATTTTCTTCTAGTTGTCGTAGTTCTTCTAGTTGTTGTTTTATTAAGACCTAACACACCTAATAAGCTTCGAGTTAATGATGAAGCCACAGTTCTACCTATTTGTCGCGATGCAGAACTATTTAAAACTTTTTCTAAAGTACTTTTTTCTTGGCGTGTACTTGTTCTTCTAGTGGATGTTGATTTTGTGGCCTTATCTTGTTCTTCTTGGAGCTTTCTTTGTGCCTCTAAAAACTCAGCATCATCTATTTTCTTATTAAGAATTTCATAAGCACTTTCTCTATTAATTACCTCGTCGTACTTATATTTAATTTTACTTTTTGACATGATATTATCTATCTCTTGTTGGGTCAAAACATCCATTCTAGATTGGGGTGCTCTAAGAAAACAATGCACAAGAGGCGTTGGTACTCCTTTTTCATTTAATGCCGTAACAATGGCTTCACCAATACCTAGCTCCGTTAAAAGCGAGTCCACTTTATAAAAATCTGAAAGAGGATAATTTTCCGCTGTAAGTTTTATGTCTTTTCTATCTTTGGCAGTGAATGCTCTTAGGGCATGTTGTACTTTTAGACCCAATTGTGCTAAAACAGAATTGGGTATATCTGAAGGACTTTGAGTGACAAAAAACACGCCTACTCCTTTAGATCTTATAAGTCTAACTATAGTTTCAATTTGATTCAACAATGCCTTAGTGGCTTCATTAAATATCAAATGTGCCTCATCTATGAAAAGAACTAATTTAGGTTGTCCACTATCTCCTTCCTCTGGAAAAGTAGCATAAACCTCGGCTAGTAATTGAAGCATAAAAGTGGAAAACAATTTAGGTCTGTCTTGAACGTCAGTTACTCTCAATATAGAAATATACCCTCTTCCTTGATTGTCGATACGCACGAGGTCTTCTACATCAAACGATTTTTCTCCAAAGAACATATCCCCTCCTTGATGTTCCAACTCAATGATTTTTCTTAGGATAGCGCCCAAAGTAGTTGGTGCTATGGAGCCATAATTTTGTTTAAGCTCCTCTTTTCCTTCGTTGGATAGGTAATTGAGTGTTTTTTTGACATCATCTAAGTCTAATAATGGTAAATGATTGTCGTCGCAATATTTAAAGACAATAGATACTACACCTGTTTGGGTTTCGTTGAGGCCCAAAATCTTTGAAAACAGGACAGGTCCAAATTCTGTTACTGTAGCTCTCAATCTTAAGCCGCTGTCATGGGAAAGTGTCATGAACTCTACTGGACTACCAGAAGACAAAAATGGAAAACCTATCAAATCATGTCTTTCATTAATGCGGTCATTGGCCATACCTGGCATGGCTAGACCTGAAAGATCTCCTTTGATATCCATGACCATGGAGGGTATCCCTTTATCGGATAATTGTTCAGCAATAATCTGAAGCGTTTTAGTCTTGCCTGTTCCGGTCGCTCCAGCTATTAATCCGTGTCTATTGAGCGTTTTAAGAGGTATTCTAATGAATGTCTCAGTCAGTACTTCTCCTTCGTATTTAGGTGCACCCAAGATAAAACTATCTCCTTTAAAAGTGTAGGCTTCTTGTGTTGTACTTTTGAATAAATCTATTGTGCTCATGGTTTATATTTTTTATTGTAGAATGTATTATCTGTAAAACAATTTTTCTCTTTCTGGACCTGTGCTAATCATAGAGATTTTTGTGCCCAAATGCTTTTCTAGGTTGTCAATATAATGAGTGGCTTTGCTGGGTAGCATATCATAATCTGTTACATGATTGATGCTCGTATTCCATCCTTCATATTCTTTGTAGTCTATACCAATCTCTTGATGCACAATATCATAGGGCATTTCTAGAGACTTTTGTCCATCATAGATGTATTGTGCACCTACTTTTATAGTTTCGAAACTATCTAATACATCAACTTTGGTAATGATGAGTTGTGTGACGCCATTGATCATAATAGTGTATAAAAGCTGTGGGATGTCAATCCAACCACATCGGCGTGGACGACCTGTAGTAGCACCAAATTCACTTCCTTCCCTTCTTAACTTTTCACCTATTTCGTCGTGTAATTCGGTAGGGAATGGTCCTGAACCGACTCTGGTACAGTAGGCCTTTGCTATACCTATGACTTCATTGATTTTATTGGGAGCGATGCCTAATCCATTACACACTCCCGCTGTGATGGTATTGGATGATGTTACGAAAGGATAGGTACCAAAATCAATATCTAACATAGATCCTTGAGCGCCTTCAGCCAATATTTTTTTTCCATTGGTAAGGGCATTGTTGACATAATATTCACTATTGACAAAATTAAGATTAATGATATTTTCTACGCTTTCAAAAAACTTATCTTCTTCGGATTTTAAATCAAAATCTATATCTGGATACATTTTAAGTAGATTGAGATGCTTTTCTCTTAGAATATTGTATCTGTCTTTAAAGTCTGAAGCTAACAAATCTCCAACCCTCATTCCATTTCTACCTGTTTTGTCCATATAGGTTGGGCCTATACCTTTAAGAGTAGAACCGATTTTAGATACTCCTTTTGAAGCTTCGGATGCTGCGTCTAAGTATCTGTGTGTAGGTAGGATGATATGCGCTTTTTTGGAAATAAGTAGTCTGGATTTGAATTCCAAACCAGCTTGTGTCAAATTGTCCATTTCTTTGACCAATGTGATAGGGTCTATTACTACTCCGTTTCCTATTACGTTTGTGATATGCTCTCTAAAAATGCCGGAAGGAATAGTGTGCAAAACATATTTTTTGCCGTCTATTTTTAATGTATGACCTGCATTAGGTCCGCCTTGAAATCTACAGACCATATCATACGAATCCGCTAAAAAATCAACGATTTTCCCTTTACCTTCATCACCCCATTGAAGGCCTAAAATCACATCTACTGCCATTGTTTATTTTTAAGCTAATGTTATTAAAGGCCAAAATTATGAAAAAGATGTCATTTGAAAAAATTAATCAAAAGTATTCATAAAAATCTCTAAAAAAATAGTTTGGATACGAGGATTTGTTTGTTAGGTAGCTTCAGAATAATATAATATTTAATGCTGAAATGTACAATTATAACCAAAGTTATACAATAAAAATAGACTTATGTAACAAATGTTATATTGTTCAGGTTAGCAAATGCCCGTACCTTTGCATTGTCAAATGTGATATTAGAGAAGTTTAATTTTTTTAGATTTG
>DAIPYV010000211.1:0-4993 GCA_036782555.1 Saprospiraceae bacterium | reverse complement strand
TTCAGCATATTTCTATTTATCAGAATGAATATATAGCGGCATCACCATGTACTAACTTCTTAACTTCGACTGCTTTTAATAATGGAAATATTTTTTCCACAATAAATGTAGATTTAGAAGCCTGTCAGATTTACGAGGTTGTTTTTTTTGACCAAAATAATGTTACAGGCACTATTACAATCTCACCACCACCAGGTGGGTCTGTTTATTTGCATAATCCACCTAGTAGTCTCGATTATTCTTACACTTATATGGCTGTCAGAAATAGTGATCAAGTCGTATCTTCAGTGAGTAGTACAGCTGATTTTACGTCTTTAGCTGGTGGTGAGTATTGTGTTTATGGTTTACATTATTATAGCGGTAGTGCCCAGCCACCAGGTAATGTCAATCCTAATAATTATATAGGTCAAACATTGGATGACGTTCTTTCCGCTGGCGATTGCGTCTTACAAAGCGAAAATTGCAAACCCGTTGACGTCATTTCAACATGTTCCACCGTGGTCACTAATGGTAACGACTCTGGACCTGGGTCCCTTAGAGCGGCCATTCAATGCAATCCACCTGGTACGACTATAACTTTCGATCCTTCTGTATCTCAATTGACATTACTATCATCTATTGTGATTGATAAGGATTTGACCCTACAGGGCATAAGTAGCGCACAGAGACCTGAACTGATATTATCTACCCATGGTATGACTATTAATGTCAATACTACACTCGTTTTAAACAATGTGGATATTAAATACACAGGGGCGAACACTATAAATGGAGCGGGTACTTTGAGTGTATTAGGAGTTACCGATGTGGGCCAATAACTTTAGAATTTGTCTGTGCTTTTTGTTTTTATTTTCAATTTGCCTTATTACGAGTGTGCGCTACAAGAGGTCAATTAAATGCTCGATGGCTTTAAATCTAAATTTTTAAAATTATTTTCTTTAACCGTGCCAACAGCTATAAGTTGACGATATCATAGGAAATAATAATTTTACGTATAATGTTAAATTAAATATGTATATGTCTTATTGTCTATTTTGAGTCTCCACATGATAAATACGGATGAAGGGACTATAATTAATCATGGAGCCAATGGATGGTGTTTTTTTGTTTAGAGTTGTGAGAATTTTATCAAATAAATTAGAAAAATTCTAAATAACGTTTTTTAAAAGTTCAATGGTTAAACAAATTTGTGATGTTTTGTTAACTTTGCAACTCTTAACAAAAAATCATTAATAAAACACATGAACTGGATATTAAATTTCTTTAAATCAAGCATCGGCCGCAAACTATTAATGAGTTTGACAGGTCTTTTCTTAATATTGTTTTTAGTAGTACATTTAGCTGGAAATCTTCAATTGCTCAAGGACGATGGGGGAGAGTCATTCAATGTCTATGCGAGATTTATGACGACCAATCCACTCATAACATTTATAGCCTATGGCAATTACTTTTTTATTATACTACATATAATTGTTGGTTTTTTATTAGCTTTTTACAATAGAGGAGCCAAAGGCCAAAAATATGCTGTGTCTAGTTCACTCAAAACGAGTTGGTCATCAAAAAATATGGCCTTATTGGGTACATTGATATTAGCATTCCTACTTTTGCACATGGGGGACTTTTGGCTTAAGATGAAATTGGGTCAGTTGGACATGATCAGCTATGCAGGTGTAGAAGGAGAAATGAAAGACCTCTATTCAAGAGTCAGCATTGCTTTTAAAAATCCACTCATAGTCATAGCTTATTTGGTGGGACTTTTAGTATTATCTTTTCACTTGTCACATGGTTTTCAAAGTGCTTTTCAGACTTTAGGTATCAATAACAAAAATTATACGCCTACTATAAAGAAAATCGGAACAGCTTATGCCATACTAATACCATTGGGATACGCTATAATTCCTATTTATTATTATTTAGTTAAGTAATCTAATCTTCAGAAAACAGAAAAAATAAAGGATATGATTTTAAATTCAAAAATACCAGCAGGACCATTAGCCGAAAAATGGACTAAATATAAGTCAACAATGCCCATAGTGGCACCCAATAATAAAAGAAAACTTGAAGTCATAGTAGTAGGCACAGGCCTGGCAGGTGCAGCGGCTGCTTCATCATTAGGTGAGCTAGGCTATCAAGTAAAATGCTTCACATTTCATGATAGTCCACGCAGAGCTCATAGTATAGCAGCTCAGGGAGGTATCAATGCAGCCAAAAATTATGCTAATGATGGAGATAGTATATATAGGCTTTTTTACGATACTATAAAAGGTGGTGATTACAGATCACGCGAGGCCAATGTACATAGACTAGCTGAATGCAGCGTAGATATCATAGACCAATGTGTCGCTCAGGGAGTTCCTTTCGCTCGCGAATATGGAGGACTTTTGGAAAATCGTTCTTTTGGCGGTGTACAAGTTTCTAGAACATTTTATGCTCGGGGTCAGACAGGGCAGCAGTTATTGATAGGTGCATATCAGTCTCTTTCACGTCAGATAGCTCTAGGTACTGTCAAAATGTACAATAGACACGAGATGATGGATGTAGTCAAAATAGATGGAAAAGCCAGAGGCATCATAGCCAGAAATCTATTAACAGGTGAAATAGAAAGACACGCAGCACATGCGGTAGTTTTGGCTACGGGTGGGTATGGCAATGTTTTTTATCTATCGACCAACGCTATGATGTGCAACGTGACAGCGGCGTGGAGATCGGTTAAAAAAGGGGCTTTGATGGCCAATCCATGTTTTACTCAGATTCACCCGACGTGTATCCCTGTATCAGGTGAATACCAGTCTAAGTTGACATTGATGTCTGAGTCACTCAGAAACGATGGTCGTGTGTGGGTGCCTAAGAAAAAAGAAGATGCTCAAGCTATTCAGCAGCGAAAACTCAAAGGTGTCGATATCAAAGAAGAAGATAGAGACTACTTCCTTGAGAGGAGATATCCAGCATTTGGTAATTTAGTACCCCGCGACGTGGCCTCAAGAGCGGCCAAAGTAGAATGTGATAAAGGTCATGGCGTGAGTCCTACAGGATTAGCGGTATTTTTAGATTTTTCAGCTGCTATAGAGCGTTATGGCAAAATGGAAGCCAACGTACAAGGTATCCATAATCCATCACCAGAAAAGGTAAAGGAATTAGGGGAGCAAGTCGTATCGGCCAAGTATGGTAACTTATTTGAAATGTATGAAAAAATCACAGGTGAAAACCCTTACAAAGAGCCCATGAAAATATATCCTGCGGTGCATTATACCATGGGGGGAATTTGGGTAGATTACAATCTTGAAACCACTGTCCCAGGATTATTCGCTACAGGTGAGTGCAATTTTTCTGATCATGGAGCCAATAGATTGGGAGCTTCAGCGTTGATGCAAGGTTTGGCTGATGGATATTTTGTCGTGCCTTACACTATAGGTACATTTTTGGCCAATGAGATATCTACACCCAAAATTGACAATAATCGTCCAGAATTTTTGGAGGCTGAAAAAGAAACAAATGATAGAATCCAAAGATTACTCAATGTCAAAGGTTCCCAATCGGTAGAAAGCTTCCATCGAAGATTAGGTAAAATCATGTGGGATTACTGTGGTATGGCTCGGAGTGAAGAGGGACTCTTAAAAGGTCGAAAAATGATAAGGGAGCTCCGTGATGAATTTTATAAGGATGTTTTCGTGCCTGGAAGTAGTGATGAGTATAATCCAGAATTGGAAAAAGCGCTTAGAGTAGGTGATTTCCTTGAGCATGGTGAATTGATGATGGTCGATGCGCTCAATAGAAATGAGTCTTGTGGTGGGCATTTCCGTGAGGAATCGGTCACACCTGAGGGTGAAGCATTGAGAAATGATGCCGAATATACTTATGTGGCAGCATGGCAATGGGATGACAACGAACCAGTTCTATTCAAAGAACCCCTCGAGTTTGAAAACGTAGAACTCAAAACAAGAAGTTATAAATAATATTTAAGACACCCATAAAAATATAGAATCATGGATATGAAGTTAAATATAAAAGTTTGGAGACAAAAAAATAATAAATCAGAAGGACATTTTGAAACCTATCCCGTAGTGGCTAATGAGCATATGTCTTTCTTAGAAATGTTAGACGTTCTTAATGAGGATTTAATTACTCAGAAGAAGGAGCCTGTAGCTTTTGAACACGACTGTAGAGAAGGAATATGTGGTACGTGCAGTATGGTCATCAATGGCGAACCTCACGGACCCAATTCCGGTACCACTACTTGTCAACTGCACATGAGATTTTTTAAAGATGGAGAGACTATCGCTGTAGAACCTTACAGAGCAAGTCCTTTTCCAGTAATCAAGGATTTAGTCGTAGATAGATCGGCCTTTGACCGTATCATTCAGGCAGGAGGATATATTTCTGTCAATGCAGGTCAAGCGCCTGACGGCAACTCTATTCCAATTTCTAAGGAGAGAGCTGGTAAATCTTTTGAGGCAGCTGCATGTATAGGATGTGGTGCTTGTGTAGCGGCTTGTCCTAATGGATCAGCTATGCTCTTCACATCAGCCAAGGTATCTCATTTAGGTTTGTTGCCACAAGGTGAAACAGAAGGTGGAAAAAGAGTGAGTAACATGGTAGCTCAAATGGATAAAGAAGGTTTTGGTTTCTGCTCTAACATCGGTGCATGCGAAGCACAGTGTCCGAAGGAAATCAAGTTAGAAAACATAGCGTTCATGAACAAATCATATATGAAAGCAGTTTTTAGTGGTGAATAAATAGAGTCCTTGTGGATTAAAACCTACTTATAATCTATAAAAATAATTAAAGGTAATCTTTCAGTGGAAGGTTGCCTTTTTTTATTGAACTTAAGATGATATCTGTTTGAAGGTTAATCTTCTTTTTTCAAATTGTCTAAAAACGTAGCGACTTCTGGATGCTCTTGTAAAAAAGATTCATAAAGGTTTTTACTGGCTAAAAAGGTGATTTTTTTACCAAAGCTACCTTTAGCTCTCAATCTGAAAGTGACTACCTGAAG
>DAIPYV010000210.1:0-5132 GCA_036782555.1 Saprospiraceae bacterium | reverse complement strand
AGCGCAGAGCAACGGAGCCGCGCTGTACTGAGCGCTAGTCGAAGTGAAACCACTTGACCCAAAACCCCGTATAAAACCCACGCTAAACCTAATCAACACCACTACCACCAACTGTAATAAATGTCGCCAAAGTTTCGAATAAAATCAATTCTTACCTAAATCCTCTCGTTTGTATGGCTAAGATGGGATGTGTCGCAAGGTGGAAAGGTATGGTTGTGAGTGTCAAGTTGCAGAGCACATCAGGCTTTGGGATGACTTGCACCAAAAAGGAAGTGCTTTCTTATCTTTTACTTATGTTTAAATTACCCAAAATAACCTTCCATATAATGAAGCATTATTTGACCTGGTTCGTCATATTTTCTAATGAAATTAACATCATAATATGAGGAGGGAAGAGACATATTACATTTTGCGCCATATAAGTCTTTTAAAATTTTTTCGTCTTTAAGAAAAAAACCACCCCTGCAGCCACCAATTCGTTTTACGCTGCCCATACGATGGATCATTTCAAATTTGCCCAAATCAAATTCCTTATTGTATAAGTGAAAATGTAGATACTCCAGATTTTTTATACTTTCTATTGAGGAAACATCCTCTAATTCGCCAAAGTGTATCAATTGTACCTCCTTAAGATTTGGCAAGTGAGAAAAATTAGGCAATTTTTTGACTTGATGAAAACCAATTAATATCAATTTTTCTATGGTTTCAGGTAATTTATAGAAGCCCTCAAAATTTATTTCTCTATTTCTCTTAGTGGTTAGCCAAAGTGAGTTGAGATGGGGTGCCTGACTGAAATCAAAATAATTAAATGCATCATCAATATTAGTTACGAGATCTATTAAGTTAGGATAGTTACCCAAAGATACTTTGATACGCTTTGAGTCGTAACCCCATAGGTATAAAAATCTAAGTTGATTTAATTTATTATTAAGTTTTAAAGGAGCTGACTTAAACGATGTGCCAAGATCAAGGCTTATTAAGTCATTAAACCCATCTACAAAAGACAAATCATAATCTTTCCCGTATTTCATACTTCTAGGTGGAGAAAGGTTGTAAAACACTTCTAAAGTATTTGGCAGTGATCTTTTTAAACTATTAAAATCATAATCCTCCGCCCTATTGGATAGAGCTTTCAAATTATGAAAGTCTTTCAAAAATTCATACGTAATATATTTATCCGAATACGGTACATAGATATGTAGAGCATTATAACCCCCATCATGATACTCTTTAATTGTATCACTAATATTTGTATCTTCATGGATAGATAACCTTCTATATTTTGAACTATAAGTTTTCATATTTATAAAATCGTTAACAAGGTTGACAATATTTTTGTTCAATTTATGGCTTACATATATCGTTTGGAGGCCCATCCCATATATACTTTGGTATTTTTGGTAATATGTGGCTGGCCATATTCTCCCATGCCACTGCATGCGGTAGTCGAGCATCGATCCCCATTATCATATTTCTTGACCTTGTTTCGATATTCTTAGGTTTAGATCCTATAACCCATCTTCCGCCCATTTGTTTTATTATATGATTTTCTCTACCTCTTATTATTTGGTAAGAGGGGTCAGCATGGCGTCTAGCGATTGATATGGTTGCAATTTCTGCATGGTCTAAGATGGCGCTTTGAAATCCTTCCCCTCTTAATAGAGTATGTTGTCCATCTCTTCTTGCCACAATTTCGCAAGGTAACATACCAACACCTCTTGATCTGCCTGCATAAATTAAACCAGGTTTTAGATCAGGATTATGTTGCTTGGTCGGATGAAATTTAGTGTATGTCACATAGATGATTATTTGTTTTAATCGTTTTTCGTCTATGTCTAATGCCTCCATTTGTGCAGATTTTTTTGCTTGCACCCTATCATTAAAACTCAAAGGAAGATGGTTGCCTACTCCAGCATCTAAACAGACAAGTGAAACTATTGACATACCTTTACCAATAGTTTTAATAACGGGAGAATTAATAAATCTCGCCAATCTAGCTTCCAAACTATGTGCAGCTACCGATTTAGCCACTTGATCTCCTAACACTTGATTTAGGGCCTGCTGTGAAAATGGGCTTACAAATACAAAACCAACAAATTTTTTTGAAACAGGCACACCGGTCATTTTAGCTCTTTGTTGAATATAAAAGTCTTGACTTTCCTTTGACCATCCTAAATCTCCCATTTGTTTCCTTATTTCAGAATTAGAATGTTTCCAATTGTATGAGCCAAAAGAAGGGTCAAATGGGAATGTAGTTTCATTTGAAAAAGTAAGCTTTTCTACTTCACACTCCTCCAGACAAAGCAATATCTTCTGTCCTACCGCCAAATTATTGGGATTAGCTGATGGATTCCATCTTACTAAATCGGCATAAAAAAAGTCATACTCGTATAGTGTGACGATAGTAGCAAAGGTTTCGTTGGCACTTTTGACTATGTGAACGGGACATGGGTCTGCCCAGGGGTCGGTATATCCATCGTCATCTCCTTCTCCATTTCTATTCGATAATATTTTAGAGTCAATTATGCTTACCTTAGAATTTTCGTTTTCATACCGAATGTATCTCTTATTTGATCTTGCATCTATTTCTATATCTTTCAGACCATGACTTATGCCATCAAACTCCACATTTTGTTCAAAACGCATAAACCATATATATTCGGAATCACTTGCTTTATGAATATGAACCCAAACATCAAAAGCATTCATATTAGACTCATATTGGGCTTTGGCCTCATCAAATTTATTATCTAAACATATGTTGTCATCATCAGTCAAAATAATGTTCTTTGGATTAGGTAATGATTGCAATGCAGAGGTAACCTGCGAAACTATGTTGATCCCATTAAATTTACATTTACCAAAATCAAAAGCAGAAGAAGGTGTTTCATCTTTAGTTATGGCTCCTGTTGCAAAAGGCACAAAATCTAAACTTGACAGTTTTTTAAGTATTTGTTCTTTAGATATAGGACAGCAATTACCTTTTCTAAACTCATCAAAAACATTCTTTAATTCTTTTAATATTTTATTTTCATTATTAAAAGCATTTTCCTTAGAATTAATAAACATTTCTTCATAGAATAATCTAAGAGTTTCAAATTTAGCTTGATTGGAGCAATTGGGAAACACATCCGATGGCAATTGAACACTCAATTTATTTTTAGTATTACCATCTTGAAGCACAGCTCTAAAAAACAACATATAATATTTGGACTGAGATGCCGCTAGTGAATGTGCCTGTGCCATTAGGTTATCAATTTCATTTTCTCCTGTCATATATGAACTATGAATATAGCACCCAAAATCATAAATAAAAATAGAATCTCTATATTCTACAGGAAAAACATCTTTTAATTGATTACTAGATTCCGTTAGTATAGATAAGTTACTAGGTATGGAGTTGTCACCACTCGCATCCGCCAGCCGTACATAACTCTGCCCCCATCCACATAAAACAGACATGAGCACTATATAAATCACCATTAACTTTTTCATTTGTGTATTTTTTATTTGTTAATTAAAGGCCAAATGGAATCTTTGATAAAAAATGATCATTGTGGTTTTTATAGAATAAACCCTGATTATTTTTTATGTCGATTTCATCTGTGTATTTTTTATTTGTTTATTAATATTTTATTAAAATTGGGAGCTCCGAACTATCCTCTCCGAACTCCGAACTATCCACTTCGAACTTCGAGCTAAAATCTGGAAACAAATAAACACAAGTAGCCATTTTTCCGTTAATATACAATAACAACACTTTGTCTCGAATGGCCAAAAACATCAATAACATCCATGATAAATATGTCCGGGAATCCTTTTCTGATCCCAAACGGGCTGCCGCTTCTTTTGAGACTATTCTTCCCAAAAACTTGTTGGACGAATTGGACCTATCTACCTTAGAGGTACTTAAAGAAAGCTATATGGATGAAAAGCTGAGTGAGTATTTTTCAGACTTAGTCTTTCAAGTGAGTCTAAACAGTGAAAGTGACGAAAAAATAGACTTAGTCCTACTTTTCGAACACAAAAGCAAACCTGATAAGTATGTGATGATACAAGTAGGTTATTACATTTTTGCACATTATTATAAGTGCATCATTCATAAAAAACCACTAAAACCTATCATCCCCATCCTTTATTATCAAGGTAAGAAGAAGTGGGAAGTACTCAATATCACTGATATTTTCAATACATATTCAGAAGATATTCGAGCATACACACCTAATATTCATCACGTATTTGTAGCCTTACACAGTGTGCCGAATGAAACACTACTGGCCATGAAAAACACCATGATGGCTGTAGCCATGATAGCACAGAAGTGGCGCGATGACCCTATCAAGCTGGTAGGAGATATTGTGAAAATACTGTCTCTATTTGAAAACGAACTAGAAGACAGAAACTTTTTTCACCAAACATTTGTTTATATTTTGAATGCATCAGAAGTAGAGACCGAAGATGTCAAAATAATATTAGAATCTATACCTCCACAAATAAAAGAAGACATCATGACCACTTATGCTAAATTAGCCAACCAACTTAAGCAAGAAGGAGAACAAATCGGCATCCAGAAAAACCAAATTGATGTCGTGCTAAAATCCTATGATAATGGCATATCCATTGCGCTTATTTCCAATATTACAATTCTTTCTGAAGAGCAAGTGATGGAGATATTGAAGGAAAACGGAAGAGAGATTTGATTTTTTAATGCTGAATGCAGACTTTTTAATTTCAGAACTTTCCGTGCTTCGTGCTCTAAATAAATTTAGAGCCCCAATAACATATGCATCAGAAGTAGAGACCGAAGATGTAAAAATAATATTAGAATCTATACCACCACAAATAAAAGAAGACATCATGACCACTTATGCTAAATTAGCCAACCAACTTAAGCAAGAAGGAGAACAAATCGGCATCCAGAAAGGAGAACAAATCGGCATCCAGAAAGGAGAACAAATCGGCATCCAGAAAAATCAAATTGATGTTGTGCTAAAATCACATGATAACGGAATATCCATTGCGCTTATTTCTAACATTACAAATCTTTCTGAAGAGGAGGTGATGGAAATATTGAAGGAAAATGGAAGAGAGATTTGATTGCTGATTGCTGATTGCTGATTTTTGATTTTTTG
>DAIPYV010000209.1:0-5148 GCA_036782555.1 Saprospiraceae bacterium | reverse complement strand
TCATTTTCAGGAAAAGTGTCTAATATTTTTATAGCCTCTGCTTGGTAGTCTAGCATCTTTTTTTGAGCATAGTCTATTCCGCCTGAGGATTTCACAAAATCTATGACTTCCCTGACTTTAGCATCATTGTTGCTTTCTCTTTTGACTATATTGATGATCCGGTTTTTGGTGTTTTTGTCCGTATTATTGAGACTATAGATAAGGGGTAGGGTCATCTTTTTTTCTTTGATATCTATACCTCGGGGCTTACCGATATCATCATCACCATAATCAAATAAATCGTCCTTAATTTGGAAAGCTATGCCCAATTTTTCGCCAAAAACCCACATTTTTTCCTTGAGATCTTTGTCGTCTGATACAGAACTCACGCCCGCTGTGCATGCTGCAGCTATTAAAGTAGCCGTCTTTTGTCTAATGATGTCAAAATAGATGGCCTCATCTATATCCAATTTACGGGCTTTTTCTATTTGTAATAGCTCGCCTTCGGCCATTTGTTTTATCGCACGAGACACTATGTGGAGTTGTTCGTAATTGTGAGACTCTAAGGCTATATTCATACCTTGCGAAAGGAGAAAATCCCCTACGAGTACCGCCACTTTATTTTTCCAAAGAGCATTGACAGAAAAGAAACCTCGCCGCTCATAAGCATCATCGACTACATCATCATGTACCAATGTGGCAGTATGCAGCAATTCTATAAGAGAAGCGGCCGTAAAAGTAGCCGGTCTGATATCACCAAACATTTTGGCAGTCAAAAACACTAATATAGGCCGTACTTGTTTGCCCTTGCGCTTGACTATGTAATAGGTGATTTTGTCCAATAAGGGCACAGTACTTTTCATTGCCTCTTTGAAATGCTTCTCAAATTCTTGCAATTCTTCTTTTACTGGCTGTTTTATTTTATCTAAGCTCAAGGGTATCACCAATTTTTTTTAAAATTGGCACAAGATACAGCATATCTTACACATAGTAAAACATTATCCATAAATCTGAGTAGAAAACTATTTGATGACCAGTTTGTGTCGTAATCCAGAGTAGGATTTTAAAACAGCTTTGGCAGAGCCCACCACGAGAGGAGACTCCACTACCAATGGTATTTTGTTTTTATCATTGGAAACAAATATTTGCATCTGATTTCCATCTTTAAATACCGTGCCCGTAATAAGATCTGGTATAACTTTTATGGCGTCTATTTTCCCTACATCTTTGATATTGTAATTTTTATGATGGCTGTCATAACGCACTTTGATGGGGTATATTTCCTCATCAAAGAGCATGGTAGTAGGTATAGCTTCACCAGGTTTAAAGTTATTGACGTCTGTATTTCTTAAAAAATAAAAAACAGATAACAAATCGTGGGTACACGGATCTATTGTGATGACTTTGCGCTTGGCTTTGGTCCTAGTGGGGCCGTTAAAACTTATAGCTTGGTTTTTTTCAGGGTAAAAAATCATGCTGTCAAATTTGGTATAGCTCCCTTCTTCTATGTGTCTCACAAATTTTTTAGGAAACATAGTGTTTTTATCTATTTCACTATAGAAATAATCTCTAACCCTAAAGAAAGCATCATACCCTTTATAAGTTTTGGCTCTTACAGTCACTTGATATGTCTCGGGAGTTTCTTTGATATGGAACTCAGCTTCGCCCGCAGGCACCCAAACAAATTCCCAATTATAATAGGCTTTATACACTAATTTTTCACCACCTATTATAGCCGTGTTTTCTATTTTACAAAGTAATTTTTTTTCAATATATGAGTTTTGATGGGCACTTATAAAGAGAACAGCTACAAAGGCTATACTAATTTTTGAAAATGCACTTTGAGATAAGAAGGATTGAACCATAATTTTATAATTTTAAAATCTACATTGTCATGACGGCTTACCATAGATATAAACTGTTAAATCTCTCATAATGTTATCTATAAATGGGCAAATTTAAAATATTTCCCATCTCATAACATACTCTGCATCGAGGTTCGTACTTATCTTTTTCACCTAATATTACGGTTTCTTCTTCTTCACTCAATCTATATGAATGGGTCGCTAGATTGCCGCAATGAGGACAAATAGCGTGTACTTTAGTAATATATTCTCCCGTAGCCAATAGATGAGGTATGGGCCCAAATGGCCTACCTTTGAAATCCATATCCAATCCAGCAGCAATGACTCTTATTCCTTTGATGGCTAGTTTTTGACATACTTCTGGAAGGTTATCATCAAAAAATTGGGCTTCGTCTATCCCTACTACGTTAACATCCTGTATGTGATTGTATATTTCTGTACTGTGAGCTATTGGAATAGAGTCTATTTCTGTATCGTCATGAGACACCACCTTGATATCATCATAGCGCGTATCTTTAGCGGGCTTAAATATCTGTACCTTTTGATTGGCTATTTTGGCCCGCTTCAATCGCCGTATCAACTCTTCTGTTTTTCCAGAAAACATAGAGCCACAAATGACTTCTATCCAGCCACTGCGTTGTCCTCTAAATCCAGGTTCTAAAAACATTATTTAATTTTATGTTTGAGGTTTATGAAGTTGAACGGTCACGCACCTAAATATGTACAAAAATTATTAGAGATGCAAAGGTAAATAATTAAAGTTTATTTGCAAAAGAAATTACAAAGGGTGGAATAATGTGTAGTTAGAATTAATTAATATTTGTCAGTGCCTCAATAGTGGTATATTATGTTAAAAAACTATATCTTTTCACTATGAATTTAAAACATTGGTTTATCATAGCAGGATGTAATGGAGCTGGTAAGACTACCGCATCATATACTATATTACCTGATATACTCCTATGCGACCAGTTTGTCAATGTAGATCAGGTTGTAATATTTGATAACTCATCACTTGATAGCACTATTGTAGCAGAAAAACTACTTTCATCAGAACTCCAAATCTATGATTCTTATAAGTTTAATCAGCTTTTAAAACATAAAAATGAAACCATATAAAAGACCTGAAAATATCCAAAAAATCATAGACGGAATGCAGTTAGTGCGCACCCGCCTCATAGCCTATAAAATAAAAATGAATAGCGAACTCGTGGTCATGCAGGATGGCAAAGTGGTCAGGATTAAACCCGAAGATCTATTATTGATATCTGACCCACCCTCATAGTTACTAATTAAAGTTTTGGAGTTATTATTTTCATTTTTACTTATCATATTTACAAACTACTGCAATTTATTGAATTGTAGGAAAATTTTTACTTACTGTTCTTTTGTATAGGGAAAAGACATCCAAATAGTACATATAATACTTTTTATGAGTGGTATTCTGTTTTTATTAAAGACAAATATATTTATCCAAAAAAGCCTGAATTAAAGAAGCAAATATAAACCCTTGATAAATTCTTTAAAACCTCTTATCTTTGCACTTCAATAAAATTAATACATTATGGATACCATCATTATAGAACCACAGGACAGTGCCACTACTGATAAAATCAAGAATTTTCTCAAGGAGTTAGGTATTGAATACAAAACCAAAAAGAAAAAGAAGGACAAACCCTACAATCCGGAGTTTGTCAAAATGATTTTGGAAGCAAGAAAAGAAAAAGGTGGTAAAATTATTGACCCACATAATTTATGGGAAAGTATCAAATCATAGTCAAACCAAAAGCAGAACGAGACATTCTGAAAATTGAAAAGTCAGGTGATAAGGCCACTATCCATAAGCTTGAAAAAATCATTATAGAACTTTCACTTCACCCTTTCACAGGCATCGGTCAACCCGAACCTCTCAAACATCATCTTACTGGTTATTGGAGCCGACGACTGAATAAAAAAGACCGCATCATCTATGAAGTGAAAGAAAAACCAGATGCAACAGTAGTCATTATTTCGGCATTGGGACATTATTATTGATTTTACCTAAATCATTTTGTCAGGTGCTACATAATTCAACTTATCATAGAGATAGCTTCCATGATGAACTAAAAATCTAAAGTTCAGTCATCAACTTCACCAACAATTAGTCCAATTCTTTCCGAAATAAAGCAATGAACTCATCTACACTCATACTGCCCAAATCTCCTTCGCCTTGTCTTCTTACAGATACTTGCCCATTTTCGGCCTCTTTGTCGCCTATAATCAACATAAAAGGTATGCGTTTCAACTCTGTATCTCTGATTTTTCTGCCTATAGATTCAGCTCTATCATCTATAAATCCTCTTATATCGTGCTTGGCCAATTCTGCCTTAATATCTTCACAATGGCCGTTCCACTTGTCAGAGAGTGGTAATAGTGCATATTGATCTGGGGCCAACCATAAAGGAAATTTTCCTGCGGTATGTTCTATCAAAATACTGATAAATCTCTCCATAGACCCAAAAGGAGCGCGGTGAATCATCACAGGACGGTGTGTTTTATTGTCAGAACCGATGTACTCCAGTTCAAATCTATCAGGCAAGTTGTAATCTACTTGTATCGTGCCCAATTGCCATGACCGACCTAAGGCGTCCTTGATCATAAAATCCAATTTTGGACCATAAAAGGCAGCTTCACCCAATTCTATGTAGGTCTCCATTTCTACTTCTTGACACGCTTCTATGATGGCTCTTTCTGCAGCTTCCCAATTTTCATCCGAACCTATGTACTTTTCTGGTTTTTCTGGGTCACGGAGCGATATTTGGGCTTTAAAATTATCAAATCCCATCTTTTTAATCACCATTTGTGTCAGCTCCAACACTTTGAGAAACTCCTCTTTGACTTGTTCTTGTGTGCAAAATATGTGGGCATCATCTTGAGTAAACCCTCTTACTCTCGACAATCCGTGCAATTCTCCACTTTGCTCATAGCGATATACTGTACCAAACTCCCCTATTCTCAAAGGCAATTCTCTATATGAGCGAGGTCTCAAACCAAAAATCTCACAATGGTGGGGACAGTTCATAGGTTTGAGCAAAAACTCTTCGCCTTCTTTGGGTGTATGTATGGGCTGAAAACTATCCGCTCCATATTTGGCATAATGTCCCGACGTCACATAAAGGGCCTTACTTCCTATATGTGGCGTGATGACCATTTGGTAGCCTTGTTTTTCTTGTTCGTTTCTCAGGAAATTCTGGAGTCTCTCTCTGAGCTGAGTGCCTTTGGGCAGCCACATAGGAAGTCCTTGCCCTACTTTTTCGGAAAACAT
>DAIPYV010000208.1:0-5154 GCA_036782555.1 Saprospiraceae bacterium | reverse complement strand
GAATCTTTGCTGGTATTTATGCTTATTGGCATCTTTAGTAAAAGAGCTCTAATTCGTAGGAACGAGATAAAGGTTTCTGAAGATTTTAGCTCTAGGGGTATGATTATAGACATTAGCGAGGAGGAGAAGGTAAGAACATCTTTTGTAGTGGATAGTCGGGGCTATTATGTGTATCATACTAGAGGGCGTGAATACATTAAAGAATCCGAACGTTCGGAGCGCCCCAGCCAGTTTGTATTAAGGCTGGTTGAAAGGAATTTAAGTTCAAAAAAAATCAGGATGGCAATAGATATTGCTATGAAGCAGGAAGATGAGTAAACGAGTAAAAAAGTGTTTCATTATAGTTGGGCAAGAGCAATCGGGCAAGTCTTTTTTTTCTTATCAAAAAGGGCTTGAATACATAGCACATAAAGGTATATGTTTGGTGTACAACGATAATGGCAATCCTACCAATTACAGTGGTTTTGAAACGGTGGAGTTCTTAAAAAAGGAGGAGCATAAGCGTTACTTTACAAAAGAGGATTTCGACAGGATAAACCAATTAATACTTTTCAGATATAAGAACAAAGTTTATCATGTAAGGGACTTTAACCGACTTTTTGAAAGTAGGGGAGTGAAGATGTTTAGGCATGAAGAAGAAAAGTTGTTATTCCCTACAATCCACAAGTACGTTGGCAGATGTCTTTTTGTATTTGAT
Source organism: Saprospiraceae bacterium (assembly GCA_036782555.1). Classification (GTDB taxonomy): domain Bacteria; phylum Bacteroidota; class Bacteroidia; order Chitinophagales; family Saprospiraceae; genus OLB9. Next base: position 4,457 of record DAIPYV010000208.1, on the reverse strand, counting down.
GATGCAAGGGAGGTGTTCAGGTATGGTGTAAGTGGGGAAATAGGTAGTTTTATTTCAAGAAAAAACCATTCGGCTAAAGGCAAGGGCATGGATATTGTTATACAATTTCATAGCTTCAATGAAATTAACAGGCAGCTTTTTGGTATATCGGATGGTATTATCGTGTTTGACAATACAGGGGGTGAACAATTAAAAAGTGAGGACGAACAAATAATCAAGAATATCAAAGAGGCAAATAAGCGTATCAAATTAATGCCAAAGTATAGTAAATTAATGGTAGGTATTAAAGGTGATTTATACAATAAAATAATAAATATATGATGATGTTAACGAGTGAAATGTTGAAGCAGGTAGAAAAGTTTATTGATGACAAAATGAATAACTTAGACGCTGATGCTTTTGTTTTTAGTGTAGAGCAAAGCGACATTTGGGTTAACAGGGTGAAAGATTTTAAAAAAATACATCCTAAAATACCGTTTTTTAGGTTTATCAATAACAAGGGCTTATCTTTAATGATTTCATCTTTTTTGGAGGGGAGTATGGACGGAATGAAAGTAATGATATATAAAGAAGAAGGTTTATTTCATGTAAAAACAGATAAAGGGAATTACCCTTTTAGTGAAATTTTACAAATTATCAATGAAAAAGTAGATAAAAACTTGCATTAACAAAAAAAGTGTGTATATTGCGAAAGTTTTTGTTGAATTAATGAGAAATAAGAACAGGCTAATTCACCGCTTTGGTGTGTTAGCCTTTTTAATTTTACAAATTATTGTTATAGAATGAATGAAATATTAGCTGCTTTTGGAGATGTATTGGATAAAAACAAGCCCTATCCTGTATCATTTTCAGTTGAAATAGACACATTAATATATATACTTATAGTTGCATTTGTAATCATTCTGTTCAACAAATATGTATAACATGGAAGAAATAAGAGTTTATAAAAGGCTAGACGGCGACAATTTCGTAATTACAGATGTAATGATAAATGCTAAAAGCCAGTCTGTCAATAGAGTTCCAATAAAGGAAAATGAAAGAAAAATAATAAGTAGTAAACAGTATTTAAAAGACATTCAAGATTTTAAAAAAGACTTAAAAATGGATAGTAAAAGCATGATGCCAACCAGAAGCCAGTTGGGGAGTGAAACAAGCGCAATAGGCTACGAAAAAGGTTCGCCGTATGCCGTAAAAGTAACCAAATCAGGCTCTCAAAGTAGTCAGCCAAAGGGAACGATTAAGTTAACGGTGAACAACACCACAACGGCAGCGCAAACTATTATCGTAGGAGATTGCTATAATACAATTGCCTCTAAGGTATATAATACCGTGCTACCAGCAGGGGTAATCATAGGGGGTACTTTTGGCAACCTAACCTTATTTACTTTAAAAACTTTCACGCAAAGTATTGCGATTGAATTTGATAAAGTGCATATACAGTCGCCTACACCTAACTTTTTTGGTGACTTCACCTACCGACACGCTATGGGCAACATATTTAATTTGCCCCCCGTCGAATTTGATGTTGACCTATCTACCGACATCACAAATGATAGTTTTAGAACAGATGTAAGACGACGAGGATATAACGAACCTTATAGCTTTGTTCTGAACAATATATCCGCCATATTGATGAGTGTACCAGCAGGGGGTATATGCACCATTACCTTTACTGTACCTAGAGCAGGCACTTCTGTACTCTTAAATGAAGTAAACCAAGTAAACTGTTAAAAAATGGATTTTTTCGATAAAGTCAGCAATTTCTTTGATGATCTGTTTTTAGATGACAGAAGAAATGCGACAGAAGCGGATAGAGTAAGACTTGAGCGAGCAAGGGTGGAGAACAGTATCGCCCTTACTAGAGAGCAAATGAAAGCGGAACGAGAACGCAACCTATTTAAGTTGTTTCAAATCGCTGCTATCATGTTAGTTGTTTATGCCATAATCACTAGAAAAAAATAATATAAAAAAATAAAAAATGATAAATTTAAGTCAAAAACAAACAAATAACTTATTGATTGCTGCTGCAATCGGTGGTTTAATCTATGTTCTCTTTAGAGAGACTGATATACTAGACTTTCTAAAGAAGTAAAATGAAAAGAGAACAGTACATCGCTTTAATAGTAATTGCATTTATCGCATACATCGTTTATGACAAAATCATAAATGCAAGTGAGGTTAATGAAAATGGAGAATTAGGCGATGAGGAGGGTCAATCACCAAATAGAAGGAGCAACTCAAACGAGAGAAGCTCCAACTTTTCCCAGCGTGCAATACAGAATGTAGATATTAGCGCAATAGACTATAACAGACTTGTTAGTGAAGCCTACAAAGACTTTATAAGCTACAAACAAATGTTAGGGGGTTACAACCTAAAGGGTAATCTTACAAAAGGTATATATGACGGTGTAAGGAGGAGTAAAATAGAGCGTGATATTCCATTTTTTGAGAAAATTACGTTTGGTGACTTTGACAGCTTAGTGATACCGCCATATTCGCAGGAAATTGCGCAAGCCATGAGCAACTTTAGGGCGTTAGAATCGCCCATGAGCTTCACAGGGTTGAATGATAAGAACTTTTATAAGCGTATGAGAGAAAGTTACGAAAGAGTAGGTAAGACAAAGGAGATTATAGGCTTCAATTTGGTGGAAAAGCTGGAATCATATCAGCAAATAGCGAATAAGTTAGACCGTTCGGCTTTAGGCTTTAAGCCTGAGGTAGGTTTTAGTGAAGTTAAAAAGATATGGGACAAAATATCTTATAATTTAGAGATAGTAAGTAATGACATTAGAAATAAAATTATAACAAATGCTTAAATTAGTTTACCCTTTTATCATTTTTACCTTCATAACATCCTGTTCCTTATTAGAACAGTATGATATAGATGTTTTTGATGAAAACATCAACCTAGCTCCTGTATCGAGTATTATACCTAGCCAATCCTTTAAGGATGCTATTTTTGTCCTTCAAACCGCTTTAGATAATAGCGATAATGAAGCTATAAAGCAGCTAGGATATGACTTTGGAGATGATGTTCAGATTGGATTTGTAATACATAAAGACAGTATATACTCGCAAATAGGAAAAGACCGCTCAGGAGCATTTTTAGGTCGATTGAACGACCCTAAAAGTGGTATAGGAGTGACTGAATTAGTAGGCGGTAAAACACTGTTAGTTTCAACCAATAGAAATTTATCCTTAGAAAATAGATGGGTATTCTTTTGGAGTGGTAATAGGCTAGCAAAGAGAAGCCCTAGTTCCAGCGATGGAAAGCCCATTTTCTTCGACTTTGCAAAGAACTTTGTATTGGTAGATGTGCCAACTGAAGTTTTTGGAGAACGAATAAAAAATGATTTACTAACTGTATCGTTTGGATTAGATTAAAAATAATAATATGACAAAGAAAGATTCAACCAAAATATCCATAAAAATGCAAGAAGCAGCTAACTTGGTAGGTAGCTTTGCAGATGTATGTAATAAACCTTACAGTTCTTTAAATGAGCAGCAAAAAAAGAAGGTAGAAGTCATAAGAAAACGTACATCCTCTTTCACTCGTAACAAGAAAAATATAGGTAAGGTCAATATTAATAAAGAATTTTATGATAGACTGAGAAGATATGAGGTGCAACGTCTATCCAAATCTTCAATCAAAAAAAAGGAAAAATTAATGTAAACAACATAAAATAATAGACATGGATCCTTTTTTTTGGGAGGAATTTGTTAAGCAATATTCAGAATCATTACAAGAAACTGAAGAAGAAAATAAGAAAATGCCAATTCCAGTCATTGCCAGTATAGCAGGATTATTTAGAAGAAAACCTACTAGTACAAGATTTTCAAGCATAGAAAATGAGGATGACAATAGCGATTTAACTATTGTTGTAATAGCAGGGGTTTTGATATTAGGGGCGTTTGCTTTTTTAATATTCAATCAAAATAAGTAACATGAATCAATATTTATTCATTATCGCAATAATTGCTACCTTATTGATTATGAAGCAAAAAGGACGTAATAAAGGTTTTGTGATAAATGACGCAAAAGGAGAAGCATTGCATACATTTTTGAGTGAAATTAGGTTGAAGGAAGGATTTGACATTAAAACGATTGATATTGATTTAGTTATAAAATCAGATAGTGATTTTAGTGTGGAAAAAATAATATTGTTATTAGCCATGTACGATGCAGGTCAATTAGATAAAGACCCATCGACAAGTGAATTACAAGATGCCTTAAATTCAATAGGTTATCCAAGCGGCATATCTCTTGCACAATACTCCGCTCAAGGAGGCATTAGTATAGGGCGGCTTACAACATTGCAGAAAATAATTACAGAACTAACAACAGAAAGAGGAAGTAGGCTTTCTGTTTAATAAATAATACGATGAATTACATATTCAGATTTTTGTCAAATACTCTTAATGTAGATTTTAATTTTAGATTCCTAAACAACCCTCCA
>DAIPYV010000207.1:0-5191 GCA_036782555.1 Saprospiraceae bacterium | reverse complement strand
AGATAAATTTATTTTACTTCATAACGCCCATACCAAACAAGGCAAAATCATATTTGACAGGATCGTTGGGGTCAAACTTCTTCAAATTATCAGTCAATTCTTCTACAGCTTTCCAATCTCTTTGTTTGCGGTGTAAAAGACCTAATTGCCTGGCATAATTTTCTACATGAACATCCAAAGGGATTTTTAAAACAGACATGGGGATATTTTTCCACAGACCAAAATCTACCCCATTATCATCATGACGCACCATCCATCTCAAAAACATATTGAGCCTTTTGCATGTGGATCCTGATTCGGGAGAAGAAATATGCTTTTCTGTACGTTTTAAGGCGTCAGGAGATGCAAAAAAATAATTTTTGAAACTCTTGAGGCTTTGTGGTACATTAAAGTTTTCTTTTTGATCTATCCAAAATGCGGCTTCTAGGCTATCGTGTTTTGTATAATGTCTCTTTAGAAAATCTATAAAATATAGTAAATCCACTTCTTGAAATGTTCTGTGCACGAAACCCACTAATTTTTTTAAATCTTGTTCTTGATGGTGGCGTATGAACTGATAAGGACTTTCATCCATCAGAGACATAATGAGGTTGGTCTTGTTGATAATAGTCTTACGTTGTCCCCAAGCCAACATAGCACTAAAAAATGCAGCAATTTCTATATCTTGTTTTACCACAAATCTATGAGGAATAGATATCGGGTCATCATTTAAAAAACCTCTAACATTGACTTTTTGATACCATTGATCCAGATAATCCTTGAGGTTATCTTGAGATATATCCATGAATCATTAAGGATTAAAGCGTTTGTTTAGTCTCTACAATCTCGTATGCTTCTATGACATCACCTTCTTTAATATCATTAAAGTTTTTGACAGCTATTCCGCACTCCATACCGTTTCTCACTTCTTTGACATCATCTTTATAACGTTTTAAAGAGGACAATTCCCCGTGAGCACCTTCTTTGGTAGGGAATATAACTATACCATCTCTAATCAATCGTATGTGATGATTTCTTAAGATTTTGCCCTCAGTTACAAATCCCCCAGCAATAGTACCCACTTTAGAGATTTTATAGACTTCTCTTACTTCTACTTGCGCTGTGATTTTCTCTTCTCTAGTAGGCTCTAACATACCCTCCATTGCAGATCTAATTTCCTCAATGGCCTCGTATATAATAGAGTAAGTTTTGATTTGAACACCTTCTTTTTCAGCCAAGTTGCGTGCATTAGCTGATGGCCTTACTTGGAAGCCAATGATGATAGCATCTGATGCGGATGCTAGTAAGACATCAGACTCCGCAATGGCACCGACTGCTTTATGTATGATGTTAACTTGAATAGTCTCTACGGATAATTTAATCAATGAATCTGATAAGGCCTCAATAGAACCATCCACATCACCTTTTACTATAAGATTCAATTCTTTAAAGGTACCTAACGCCAATCTTCTACCGATTTCATCTAAGGAAATTCGCTTGTTGGCTCTGTTACTTTGTTCGCGTTCTATCTGAGCTCTTTTAGTGGCTATCTGTCTAACTTCTTGTTCAGAATCCATAACCTTGAACTTTTCACCAGCTTGTGGAGCTCCACTAAGACCAAGTATAAGTGTTGGGGTAGAAGGGCCTGCAGATTTTACTTTTTTACCATGCTCATTAAACATGGCCTTAATTTTACCGGAATATGGACCAGCTACCATAGGATCACCTACTTGTATTGTACCATTTTGTACTAGAATCTTAGTAACATAACCTTTACCTTTGTCCAAGGATGCTTCTATTACTGTCCCATTACCTTTTTTATTAGGGTTGGCTTTAAGCTCTAATACTTCCGCTTCGAGAAGGATTTTTTCCAAAAGCTTATCCACATGAAGACCTTTTAAAGCCGAAATATCTTGTGATTGATAAGTACCACCCCAGTCTTCTACGAGTAGATTCATGGCGGCTAATTCTTGTTTTATTCGTTCAGGATCCGCCCCAGCTTTATCTATTTTATTGATAGCAAATACCATAGGAACACCAGCCGCTTGAGCGTGACTTATAGCTTCTTTAGTTTGAGGCATTATTCTATCGTCAGCCGCTACAATAATGACGGCCACGTCAGTCACCTTAGCACCTCTGGCACGCATGGCAGTAAATGCTTCGTGACCTGGTGTATCTAAGAATGTTATTTTTTTCTTATCTGGTCCCACTTTTACTTCATAAGCACCAATATGCTGGGTAATACCCCCTGCTTCTCCACTCGCCACACTCGCCTCTCTAATATAGTCCAATAAAGAGGTCTTACCATGGTCCACATGTCCCATTACAGTAACGATAGGGGCCCTTGGCATCAAATCCTCTTCTCTATCAATTTCTGTGCTATCATCTACCGAGGTATCCTCTGCGCTGATAAACTCTACTTCATGGCCAAATTCTCCTGCAACAAGTTCGATGATTTCTGCGTCTAGTCTTTGGTTTATAGAAACTATTATACCCAATCCCATACATGTCGTAATGACTTGAGTTACGGATACATCTAGCAAACTAGCTAACTCAGATACTGAAATAAACTCCGTAAGTTTTAATTTAGTTTCTAAGTTTTCTAATTCTTCATTTTCAAGTTTTTCTTTTTTGACGTCTCTGTTATCTCTTCTTATCTTTTGTCTCTTATTTTTTCCACCTACATTGAGACGGGCCATCGTAGCCTTGATTTTATCATCTATCTCTTTTTGTGAGACCTCTTTTACTTCTTCTTTTACTGGTTTTTCTTTACTTACGGTGCCCCTAGTGTTAGGTTGTTGTCTCGTATCAGAAACGGGTTTACCGGTATTGATTTTTTTACGTTTTCTACGTTTTCTATCGTCGTTTTGAGCACTTGACGTATTTGTGGTAGCACCAGGCGTAGTGGGCTTTGGAGCTTCCTTCTTAGCACTAGGCTTAGGTTTTGTAGAACTATCAATTTTACTTGTATCTATCTTACCCATGATCTTCAAGCCTTTGAGCTGAGGTGTTTTAGCTCTATGCATTTCCTCAACTGGGGCCTGTTTGGGTAAAATAATATTGGGAACTTGTTCTTTCGTTTCTTCAGATGCTGACGGTATTGTATCTTGAACTTCTATCACCTTAATAGGTTCTTTCTGATTCTCTACGATAGGTTCTTTTACTTTTGGCTCTTCTTTTTTAGGCGTAGGCTTTGGTTTTCTTTTATGAGCATCTAAATCGATTTTACCTAAAATTTTTAACCCAGGAGCATCTGATTTGTCGATAACCACCTTTTCATCTACCTCTACTTTATCTTCGGGTTCAGCTTTTTCTTCTACGGCTGCTTTTTCTTCTACGACAGGTATTATGACAGGAGTAGCGATTTCTTCAATTTTTTCTACCTTTTCAATTTTTTCTGCCTCTGGTTCAATTTTTTCTTCAATTACAGGTGCTTTCACCACACCAATATCTGAAAGTTTGGGTATCGAAAATAGAGGCTTACTTATAGGTTTTTCATCGTGTCCTTTATTTTCATCTTTATTAGTGGGTCTGCTACCGATGACAATTTGATCTGCCTTTTCTTTTTCAGTCATAGACGCGCGAAACTCTTTGAGAAGCTCGTCGTGCATCTCATCCGTAACCATGGATGTGGGTTTGTTTTCAATATTATAACCTTTGGAAACAAGGTAATCCACTATCGTGCTCAAACCTACATTTAACTCTTTTGCTACTTTTACTAATCTTCCTGCCATCAAGAAATATAAACTATTTAAATTTTATTCAACAGTCCATTATCATTAATATGCTAAATGATTGTTGAAATTTGATAATCCTATAAAAAAACTCCTATAGAAATTTTTAAAAATTCAGCAAATATTATTCGCTGAATATACATTATATATTTACAATAGAAAAGAATTAGCATTAATTATGATTCTCTTTTCTATTGTAAAATTAACTTTTTATTCTTCAAATTCTGATGCTAACACTCTTAGCACCTCATCTACTGTCTCCTCTTCAAGGTCAGACCTCCTGATAAGCTCCGCTCTATCTAAAGATAAAACACTTCGTGCTGTATCACATCCTATATTTTTGAATGTATCTATCACCCAGTCTTCAATTTCATCTCTGAATTCGTCTAAATCAACATCATCGATTTCATGCTCCTCATTATCTCTAAATACATCAATTTCGTAACCTGTTAATCTACTGGCTAATCTAATATTACTACCACCTTTTCCTATCGCTAAGGATACTTGATCTGGCTTTAGGAATACAGATGCTCTCATAGTGTTTTCATCCAAATTTATAGATGTCACCTTTGCTGGTGTCAATGATCTTTGGATAAAAAGAGCTGTATTTGCGGTATAGTTAACGACATCTATGTTTTCATTTTTGAGTTCACGCACGATACCATGAATCCTTGAACCTTTCATCCCTACACAAGCCCCAACAGGATCTATCCTATCATCATAAGATTCTACTGCTACCTTAGCTCTTTCTCCAGGCATTCTCACTATTTTTTTGATAGTGATGATACCATCCTCTATTTCAGGAACTTCTTGTTCCATAAGTTTTTCTAAAAATCTATTGTCTGTACGCGACAAAATGACAGAAGGATTACCGTTTCTCATCTCTACTTTCTTTATGACACCGCGTATCATATCTCCTTTTCTAAAAAAGTCTCCTTTTATGGTCTCTATACGAGGCAACAAAAGTTCATGTTGTGTCGCATCATCAAGTACAAAAACTTCTTTTTTCAAAACTTGACTTATTTCTCCTACCACAAGGTCACCTTCTTTATCAGCATATCTGCGATAGATTTCATCTTTCTCGAGATCCATAATCCTAGACTGAAGTGTCTGACGCGCAGCCATAATTGATCTACGACCAAAATCTTCCAATGTTAATTGTTGATAACATTCTTCTCCAATTTCATAGTCTTCATCAATAGATTTAGCCTCTGTATAAGATATCTGAGAGAGTTCGTCTGTCACCTCTCCGTCTGGTACAATATTGCGGACGCGCCACATTTCTAAGTCTCCATTCTGTGTATTGACGATAACATCAAAATTGTCATCCGTACCAAATTTCTTTTTGATAAGGGTTCTGAAAACATCTTCCAAGACGCGCACCATTGTGGGCCTGTCTATGTTTTTACCTTCTTTAAATTCTGAAAATGATTCTACTAAATTCATTAATTGAAACTAATTTTTATTTTTGATTCAAT
>DAIPYV010000206.1:0-5244 GCA_036782555.1 Saprospiraceae bacterium | reverse complement strand
TCTCTACTTCCAGTTCAAATCATTTCAATTCCAATATGGTGCGATTAAAAGCAAAATTGAATCAGTCACAAGGGCGCCATCATTTCATTTCAATTCCAATATGGTGCGATTAAAAGATATGTCGGCCCTACGGCGTGGCAGCCTTATAGCTAATTTCAATTCCAATATGGTGCGATTAAAAGCTAGCTCTTGACGCCCAAAGAGCATCAGCTAAAACAATTTCAATTCCAATATGGTGCGATTAAAAGGATGACTGTACTGAGCCATGGTGTTGTCCAGAAGAATTTCAATTCCAATATGGTGCGATTAAAAGAAAGATGGGGGCAAAATAAGCAAACTTCAACAAAATTTCAATTCCAATATGGTGCGATTAAAAGAGTCTGCAGTACATACCTTTGTTTTACACCATTGAATTTCAATTCCAATATGGTGCGATTAAAAGTTATATAGGCATTTAGCTTTTGCTGTGATATAGGAATTTCAATTCCAATATGGTGCGATTAAAAGAAAGATATTGAAGACACATACAAATCTGTTAACTCAATTTCAATTCCAATATGGTGCGATTAAAAGTTGAAAAGGTCAAAGAAATAACAGATGCCCAAAAAGAATTTCAATTCCAATATGGTGCGATTAAAAGCCGTAAACCCGTCATGCAAAAGTAGTACATTTTCAGCATATTACAAAGATATAATATTTTTATTTGTAAACTTTTTGTCGTCTATCTCCAATAATCTTAAATCATAGGAACTTCGACGACTTTTTCAATCTTCTGATTATCTATAATTTAAGAGTAATAACTTCATGTGTGTATCGAGAATTTTTTACTATTTATATATTTATTTTCCATGTTCGACAACTTTTTATCCCTCATTTCAAAGAACTTTTTTATCCCTTTTTTATAGAAATATATCTAAATTATTCTTTTCACGCCCTACTATTTGTTTTTCCATCCACTTTTTTTCCCGACTACTAAATATTATAAAACTATCTTCTTCCTTCTTTATTATTTCCTTGGATTTATATATCAATTCTTTGAGTTGCACCTCGGTCAATTCTCCTTCAAAAACAGAATTTTGTATCCAATTCAGGTACTGCCTACATAGTTTGAGCATTTTTACTACTCTTCTTTCGCCTACATCATATACAGCTATTACATACATATCTTATTTTTTAGTGCTTTTGTATTACTTATTTATGTTTTTAATTTACCACCATATTTTAAAAGGCTTGTATTCCTCCTCATCCTTTAATATATATTTTGCTAATTTATAACACTCTAACTTGACTAAGTGTTTGTAGCTTACATTTTTATTTAGGGTTCTATGTTTTATTGTTTCTGATAATCGTTCTTCCCAGGCACGCATAAATGTTTTTTTTCCTATCTCATTGAGAAAACAACCATTCAACTTACGGTCGAAATGTTTTTCTTGAATTTCTCTTTTATTTAATACTCTAAATATGGTTCTGTCAACAAGGATGGGTTTAAAAACTTCCGAAATATCGAGAGCCAGAGAATATCTCCTATATCCTGGTTCGTGGAGAAAACTAATTGTAGGGTTGAGTTGAGTATGATAGATCATGTCCAAAGTCAAGGTATAGCACACCATATTACCAAATGAAATCAAGGCGTTGATCTCATTATCAGGGGGCTGTTTAGTGCGGTTGCCCATAGTGAAATCTGGTATTATGGCGTCAAAAGCACTGTAATAAACTTGTCTACAATTACCCTCAATGCCCATCAGTGTAGGAGTATCAACTGCGTTGTCAATAGCTTGACATAACGTTTCTAGTTGGCTTATCTTATCAGAAATATCTTTGCCACGATTGTCGTAGTATTTCATATTTTTTAACATATTGTATGTGGCACCATCTATCAGTCTTGAAGCGATGTGCATTCTTCTTTCTCTTTTGATGTATGCCTTGGTCTGCTCTATTTGCATTTTTCCAGCCAGTAAATAGTCCTTTGCCATAAACGAACCAGTATAATGTTCGTAATAATCAAAAAAGTGCATGCTAATATGACGTTGGCCTAGATAATTAAGTAATGCTGCATTCATATCCAATGCACCAAATACGTACATCGCATCTATGGTTTCTATAGGGATATACTTGGGTTGTTGCTCATGACCATCCTTGTCTCGAGCTACGAAACACAAGGTATTGTCTTTGCGGCTCATGCGTCCGTCGTTGAATAGGTAGTATGTGCGCTTCATTTTTTATATTTTTTTAGTCCTCATCTATGATCCAATCAAAAGACTTTTTCAACGATTTATAGTATTCACTGAACTTTTTAAATTCCTCCACACCTCCAAACCATGACAACGCTTCTTCTCGTGCAACTTTGGTTTCAGATGCTGAAATATAAGTATTGTAACTACTCCATAAAAAATCGGAATAAGAATCAGTATAGAAGTGATGAATAGGATTATGGTGTATGTAACATAAAACTAATTTTTTATCATGAGCTTCATCAGGTACATACTTTCGTCTAAATCCTTTTTGAAACAAACTGCCTGTGCGAGTTTGTTGCTTGTTGATAGCTTTGGCATACCCTAACATAAATCCGCGAAGACGTTCAGACAAGATCCATGAACAAATTTGCTTGAGAAAAGATGATTTGCTTATGTCTGGTGGGTATGGATCGGGGCACGATTGTGAGTCACCAAGTTGGTCGTAGAGATTTAACAAATTTTTGAAATTTGTCAAATCTTCGAGCTGTTTCATGGTCAACGATCCGACGTCATGCCCCATACGACTCAACCAGGGTAGCACGTAATCTTTCAAAAACGACTGATTGATGGTTTCAAAATCTTCCTTAGCCTTGCTCAGGATAATATCGACATCATGAGGTCGAACAAGGAGATGAAAATGATTTTCAAGCAAACAATATCCATACGTCTTGAAATATCCTTGTGTCTTTTCGCCAAACTTTTGCATAAAATACCTATAATTGTCATCGTTAAAGAAAATAGGCTGTTTAGCAATACCCCGATTATATATATGGTAATACTGATTGGGTAACATTGGAATGGTCATATCATGAATGGCTGCCATAATCACATATTTATAATTTATACGTAACAAAACTCAAAGTAACTACACCGTTTACACACTGGCTTATCAATCACACTCGGCATTTCTTCCTTTGTTATAATTTCTGTAATTTCTGCTTCCCATTTTTGTATTGTTACCACATCATCGTCCGTGAGTGTTATTAGCACTGTGTGCCGCTGTGTAGGGTACTCGAGTATGCCAGTTGCTCCTTCTATGCCATACAGTTTAAGTTTGTAAAGATAATATTTAACTTGGGCTTCGTGTGCTGGCTCCATTTTGTCACTCTTTTTGATTTCGTGTACCACTTTGTTTTTGGCATCGTAATAATCTATTTTTACACCATCAAGTTGGAGCTCAGTATATTTGGCGGCACGGTCCTTATACGTGTTCTCTCCTATAAGTTTACCTTCTGTGACGGTGTCGGAGGTGTGTTCCATACGAATTTCATTGGCATGAAGCCAAAGTTCACGTTTACAAACGTGATAGAGATTTATTAGAGTAGCTGTGATATGTTTCATAAAACCAATTTGATTTCAAGTAATTCACGCAAATCATTTATCACTTTTTGTGCAGGTGGTAATTGGTTTTTTGCCAAATGATGACCTAAACTCGGTATCCAATGTGAATGTATTGTTTTAATATGTTTATCAGTAAAAAAATCACCTACTGTATTCATATCAATATTTTTATACTTTGCTTTTTGTTTTATTTTTGCATTAATGCCGGTCCAATCCAATGCAGGAGAATGCTTTAATATATACCATGTGTCAAAATAATCTCTTGGAGCAATATATTTTCTTTGCAACATTGCTCTGAGTTTTTCACATATTACTTCTTCAAGATTGTAGCAAGGAATGGCGATATTCACTTGATCTTTGTCACTATAATGGTGCAGTATTTTTTTAGAAACAATATCAAAACACATCAATTCGCGTGCTACAAATTCCAACTTAATATAAGAATGCCACCTGCCAGGGTCCGGTACTACTTGGTTTCTCGGATGATCTGCTCCCCAATATTTTGCAATAGCTTTGAATCCAACTCGTTGATCTTCATATCTTAACTCCGAAAAACTATCAATATGAAAGAGAATTCCCGACTTTTGGCTAATTTTTGAAAATATATCTTCAATTATGGATAGAGAAATTTTAATATCTGAAGCAATTAATGTAAAATCCAGATCTTCTGAAAAGCGGTAATCTTCAAAATAACATTTGCGCAAGCAGGTGCCGCCTTTAAAAATGAGTTGATTGCCTAATACTTCATGACTAAAAAGCCCATAAAGCGCATGACCCAAAACCCAATCTTTGTCTATAGTAGTCTTAGGCACTCCCTGCAGCATGGCAATATCACGGATTTCTTTTTGTAATATCATTTTAGCTACTAATCTTTTATTATCGTATAAACATCATTTTCTGATATGTTGAGTCTTAGATTCCATTTTGTGGTATAGGTACCGGTATCCATACTATCAGGGTCAAGCAGTGCATAACCTTTGGATCGAAAATCTCTTGCAAAATCCAAAAAATCATTCATGTGAGTTTTCCCGCATACTTCCAGGTAAAATGCAAGTCGTTGTACAATCGCACGATTATTCAAAGCCAGAGCATAAGCTATTAATTTTTGTACATCCAATATTGAAGTATTAATGGCCCTAATCAATTCTGGCAATTCTCCACCATAAGAGGGTTTGTGCAGGCAATCCAGAATGGTTTTTTCGATATTGGTGTAATAAAAGACATTATTTCCAAATCCACCAGTCTCTACACCAAGATGTTGATTAGCTAAGATATGTACAAATTGATAACGGACTCCCAGAATCGTTTTTGAAGCTTTGCGTTGTGATGACTGTATGAAAATAGTATTGGGTATTTGAGTTGTATATCCGTGAAAATGCAGTGCAGACCAATAGGCCAATGTCCCTCTGTCCACGATAAAACTACCGATTACTTTTTCGTCCGAAAAGTTGTGCCGTACAAATTTACCTTTCTCTAGCATGTATATAAACCTATTGTGCAGGAGACTTCTGGTAATGTGCTTCCATTCAGAATAGGGCATTCCAGTATGCTCCTTGATAGTCTGTGCATCAAAGACATTGATCTCATAATCATCTAATAATTTTATAAACTCTCTGCTATTCATGATGCAAATATAATACTATTTTATACATTATAATGAATTTATTGT
>DAIPYV010000205.1:0-5294 GCA_036782555.1 Saprospiraceae bacterium | reverse complement strand
AGTATTCCTCCTCGTCAAAAGCCTTGATTTTACCTGCCCGCTCACGTAGGCAGGCTGGTTATTGTTTTACTTCTCATAACGAAGTTCAACTGCATTATTTGGGTTTAAATGATTTTGTATGTTATAAGAAATAAATATAATAATATCTAGATTTGGCGGGCCAAAACATTAACAAAAAAAGTAAAGTCGAAATTAACCTGTGCTATATTAATTTAAGATCGTAATTTATAATGAACTTTAATATTACCCGAACAGAACATCCCGCATTGTAAATACACCTTTTTTGCCTATGATCCATTCAGAAGCTAGTACAGCTCCTGTGGCGAAGCCTTCACGATTATGTGCTGTATGGATGATTTCTATATCATCTATACGCGAAGAATATTTGACATGATGAGTACCAGGTACATCATCTTTTCTGATACTATCTATATATAAATCACGTGTATTCTTGTGAGGTTCAGATATCGTCCAGACTTTTTTATGTTCTATAATTTTTATGATATCATTGGCCAATGATATAGCGGTTCCGGATGGTTTGTCTAGTTTGGCAGTATGATGTATTTCTTTGACGGTAGCATCATATTCTGGATAGTGATTCATAAGACTGGCCAATTGTTTATTGATCTCAAAAAAGATGTTGACGCCCACACTAAAATTACTGGCATATAGGAAAGTCCCATTTTTTTCGATACAGTAGGCTTCTAGTTCAGGCATTTTTTGAAGCCAACCTGTTGTTCCAGAAAGTACGGGGAGACCTATGTCAATGCACTGACGGACATTGTCAAAAGCACTTTCTGGTGAGGAAAATTCAATAGCTATATCTGCCCATTGGAGGACTCTTGGATTTAAATCATGGAGATTTTGACTTGATATCTTACAAGTTATCGTATGTCCTCTTTTTACAGCAATAGATTCAATTGAATGACCCATTTTACCGTAACCTATTAGAGCTATATTCATGTTGTTATTATTTAAGAATGCAAAGATATTTAAAAATCTATTATTTGAGAAATAAATAAAATTTATACTTTTGCATCAACTTTTTAAAATGTACTCTATTTTATAAGCGATGAACGCAGTATAAAAGGGTAAAAAATCATATAAATGACAAAGAATTTACTTATAGTAGAGTCACCGGCTAAGGCCAAAACCATAGAAAAAATATTAGGAAAGGATTTTAAAGTCAAGTCAAGTTACGGTCACATTAGAGATTTAGATAAAGGTAGCAGGGGGATAGACATAGAAAACAATTTCAAACCTCAGTATGTAGTTTCTCCTGAAAAAGTCAAAGTAGTCAAAGAACTTAAGGCTGAGCTGAAAAAAGCTGATGTTGTGTGGCTCGCAACGGATGAGGACCGAGAGGGAGAGGCTATATCTTGGCATTTGTGTGATGAGTTGGGTCTAGATGTGGCTACCACTAAAAGAATCGTCTTCTCCGAAATTACAAAGCCAGCTATTGAAAAAGCGGTAGCCAATCCCCGTACAGTTAATGTCAATTTGGTAAATGCTCAACAAGCTCGAAGAATATTGGATAGGCTTGTGGGTTTTGAGCTGTCAGAAGTCTTGTGGCGAAAAGTTAAAAATAAACTATCGGCTGGCCGTGTACAATCAGTTGCTGTAAAACTTATTGTAGAGCGAGAGCGCGATATACAATCTTTTGAGTCCACGCCATTTTTTAAAATCGTTGCCCTCTTCGATGTGGACAATGGTAGAGGAGAGACTGTTAAGCTTAAATCTGAGTATAGTGGTAGATTTGATGAAGATACATCCGCTCTTGAATTTTTAGAAAAATGTAATGGGGCTTCGTTTACTATAAATAGTATTGAAACCAAACCTACTAAAAAATTTCCGGCTCAACCATTTACTACTTCGACTCTCCAACAAGAAGCAAGCAGAAAACTAGGTTTTTCTGTCAATAGAACAATGTCCACAGCCCAAAGACTTTATGAACAAGGTTTTATTACCTATATGAGGACAGACTCACCCAATCTGAGTGAAACCGCCATAGCATCAATAGCCGAAGAAATAAAAAAAGAGTTTGGTGATAAATACCTTCATAGCCGTAGGTTTAAATCCAAGTCCGCCAATGCTCAAGAAGCACACGAAGCCATCAGGCCCACATACATAGAAAGAAAAAATGTGGGTGCTGATAGGGATCAGGAAAGACTATATGACCTCATATGGAAACGAACTATAGCATCTCAGATGTCAGAAGCTGAATTAGAAAAAACTGTGGTTAAAATAGATATCTCTACCATAAAAGATAAGCAATTAGAAGCTATTGGAGAGGTTTTGAAATTTGACGGATTCTTAAAAGTTTACTTAGAGTCTACAGATGACGACGAAGATGAAGATGTCAAAGGTATGCTGCCACCTCTTAAAAAAGGACAATTATTGACATTAGGTGAAATGAATGCCAACCAAAGTTATACAAGGCCACCATCAAGATACACAGAAGCCAGTTTAGTAAAAAAATTAGAAGAATTAGGTATAGGAAGACCATCTACATATGCGCCCACCATAAGTAAAATTATGGAAGAAGAAAGAGGATATGTCACTAAAGAAAGTAGGGAAGGAACACCTCGAGACTTAAAAATCATGTCTCTCAAAAATGGAATTATATCTCATAAAATGAAAACTGAAATGACAGGTACTACCAAAAATGCCCTTTATCCTTCAGATATGGGTATGTTGGTTACAGATTTTCTATCAGAACATTTCGATGAGATAATGGAATATGGTTTTACAGCTGGTGTTGAAGGAGATTTAGATAAAATTGCTATTGAGGGTAGAGATTGGCAAGCCATGTTAAAAACGTTCTATACGCCTTTTCATGCAAAAGTGGAAAGTACCATGGAAAATGCAGAGCGCGCTAAAGGTAGGAGAGAATTAGGAGAAGATCCCATAAGTGGTTATAAAGTATTAGCTCAAATGACCCGTTTTGGTCCTGTCATTCAGATAGGAGACCGAGACGAACTTCCTGAAGGCGTAAAACCTAAATTTGCAAGCCTAAAGCCTGGTCAATCTCTAGAGACGATATCTTATGATGAGGCCATGGATTTGTTCCAACTGCCCAAGACACTCGGGCATTATAAAAACGAGGAGGTTATCATCAATAATGGTAGATACGGACCGTATGTAAAATTTGGAGAAACTTTTATAAATATCCCACGTGGCCGAGATCCTATGGATGTATCATTAGAAGATGCTCAAAATTGGATTAATGAAAAAATAGCCGAAAATGCGCCAATTGGTCATTATCAAGACAAGCCCATCACTAAAGGTAAAGGTAGGTTTGGGCCTTTTGTAAAGTGGAATGACCTCTTTGTAAATATCCCTGTTAGATACAAATTAGAGACTATCAATGAAGAGCAGGCCATTGAACTCATAGAAACAAAATTAGACAAGGAGGCCAATAGATATATTCAACAGTTTCCCGATGCAAAAATATCCATAGAGAATGGTAGATGGGGACCTTACATTAAATTTGGCAAAAAAAATGTCAAAATTCCCAAAGTGGATGGAGAAAAGTTAGATTCAGAAATATTGAAAACTGTAAGTTTAGATGTAGTAAAGTCTTGGATAGAATCAGAATTTCCTGGTTCCTTTAAAAAATAGTGAAAAAAGGACTTACTGAAAATATTTATTCATTTTTATCGTTATTGATTATCAATCGTTTTTGTTTACTAATTAGAATGAGGACTTATAAAAATATCTTATAGAACTTTATATGGCAAATAACGATTCTGATATTATAATAGCTAAATTTTAAAAGAAATATCCACGAGCATTAGCAAGGACGCTGAATAATGAGATTTTCCACCTGCAGTGTCAAACAACGTGCAGGCAGGTCTAATTGAAGAATCTGGTCATCTCTAGTGACCGTACTAAATATAACAAATGAAATAAATCATTAGATAAATAAGTATTAATATATATTTAACTAACATATTTGGATTTGTTTTGTCTTATTTACATCATTAAAATATTTATATCATGTTGCGAAAAACCCCTATACTTTTATTTTTACTATTAATATTGGCTTATAATCGGTCTTGGTCTCAGACGCTTGATGAAGAATTGGGATTTATATACGTGAAAGCCGAGTATCTCTTAGAGACTGGTAGATATGATGAAGCGGTCAATCACTATAATCAAGTTATCAATAAAGACGCTACCTATAAAGATGCATTAGTACATAGAGGCATGGCCAAATATGCCTTAGCCGCTTACAAAGGTGCCAAAAATGACGCTATGCAACACATAGAATTACTTGGTATATCTGATAAATCAGCAGCTTTACTAGGGCGTGCATTTAGTCAGTTGGGTCAAAATCAAGCGGCGATTAATAGTTTGACTGCTGCTATTCAGATTAATAACTCCTATCCAGACTATTATCTATGGAGGGCTCAGATCTACGAAATACAAAATATGCGTCTCAGCGCATGTAATGATTATGAAGCTGCTGTAAATAAAGGTAGTTTAGAAGCGCTCGCCAAATCTAGAAGTTATTGCGGAAATATTAGTTCAGCTAATACTCAGCCCAATCCACCGTCGCAAGTCCCAACTACAAAATACCCTCCCCAAAATATTCCTGTGGATAGCCCAAATAATGATGACCTGCAAAAGGATGAGGTTCTATCTGATGGTACTAAAGAAGACACTGAGGAAGATCAAGTACCAGAATATGGAGGAACTAACGAAATGGATGAGAATATGCCACCAGAAGATAATACAGTTAACCGAATTGATATCGATGAAGAATTGTCTATAGAAATATATGGTCAGTCACTTGGTAGAAGAAACATACATGAAGTGCCTAGTATATTAATATTAGCCGACGAAAAAGGAAAAGTTGCAATAGATATTTGCGTAGATAAATCGGGTAAAGTGACCAAAGCTGAGTTTAACGGCAGGTTGTCTACCATAGCTAAAAAAAGTTTGGTATCTCTAGCTATTCGCAAAGCTCAGGAATTTGAATTTAAAACCAATCAGTATGATATGCAATGTGGACTAATGGTATTTGAAATAAAGTAATTTTTTTAAATTAATACATTCGCTTGATTTGAAAAAAAAAATAAAAAAAAATAAAAAAATATTTGTTGTAACAAATATTGTTGTATCTTTGCGTTGCGAAAAAGATATCACATGAAATAATTATAAGAATTATATATTAAATTTATAGTTTTTTTCCAATATTCTTTGAAAGTTTGAATGTTATAGTTGATGTATCAATAAGAGACAGTAGTTTTTTTCATAGTTAGAGGGTCGAGTCGCCGGATTCGGCCCCT
>DAIPYV010000204.1:3286-5358 GCA_036782555.1 Saprospiraceae bacterium | reverse complement strand
ATGGATTAATAATAAAAGTAACCAATAAAGAAATTAATTCATTTATGGAATCAGGAAAAGGTGTGGTAAATAATGTTTTAGTAGCAAGATTTCCTGATAATTTAGAGGTTGATTCTACTATCGTAGCAAGTAAGATTTACTTTGATTTTAGAGAACTAAGACAAAGTGAAGAAAACATATGCCCGCAAGCAACGGCTGAACCTAATCTTAAGGTTTACATTACAAGTTTTTCTTTAACTAAATGTGAATAAGTATTAGCTATTAATAATAAAGGCTCTATTCTAATCTTAGAATGATTTATACTAAATTCAATTTTGCCAACAAAGTTTCTTGATCAAATGCTGATCGATATACCTTTTTGACCGGGCATCGGTAGGTTCTTTTAGAGAAGTTTTCAATAAACCACTTATAAATACCCTCTCTATTCAAATGTATGTTGGAAACACCTTTATTCTGCAAAAGCATTTGCTTAACTTCATTTTCCTCCATCTTTTTGCTTTTTAAATGACACCAATTGGCGTAGTTCTGTAGGTATTTCGTTGACACTCCTCTCAATGTTCCGTTAACAACAGATTTTAGATGTGATGCCATACTATTGATGTTTTGGACGTGATAGTCACCACCCGCCGTGTGCCTAGATGCCTTAAAACGAGTATGTTTCAAATGTTCAGATTTGGCAAACGCTGCTATACTTCTATGTTTATCGGATACTAATTCACAATTTTGAGAGAATCGTCCACTTACTTTTCTTTCTATATCTGCCTTTTTTAGCCTTCCAATCCGAACCAAGGACATGTCAGCTGTTCGATTGCGATCAGCTGTAATTAATAGCTTTGCCTGATATTCATTGTCACCCGCTCGCTTACTTCCGCCTCGCTTTCTTGAATAACCCAAACCTTTACGACCTTTCTGGCTATACAAGAACCATATGTCATCGATTTCGGTGATCCCTTCAAATGATTTCTCATCCTTGATTGTCCCAGATAATATCTTATGCCGCCAGTCAAAAGCCGTTTGAATTGAAATGCCCACCTTCTCTGCAATTTTTTTTATCGGATAATAAGATTCAAGCATCAATGACCTGTATAACTCAAATTTTTCAGGTTTTTGCAGTCTGTGCAATGAAGTTCCAGTTTTAGCAGTAAAAACTTTGCAGCATGATTTACACTTATATTTTTGATCGTTTCCTCTTTTACCATTTTTGACAAACAGTTTAGATCCGCAATGCGCACAACAAACTGCATCAAACTCCTTTTTAATATCCGAATTTACAATTGATGGCTGACCAAGCTCTTTAAGTACAATCTCTTTCTCTTCTTTTGGTAGACTCTTGAATAACCGTAAAATCTCATTGCGCGCACTCATATCACATATTTTTTACTAAGTTACGTAATTCAATCGTTAATTAGAATAGAGCCAATATGAAAAAAAGCTCTTTAATACTAAAACTGTTGTTATTAACAACCTCAAATCTATTTGGTCAGTTTTTAGAAAGTGACATTACTATAACAACCAAAGGGCTTTCAGAAGAATATTCAAGTAGATTTAAAGAAAATGTAAATGTTTTTGTAGAGACGTTGAATGCATTTCAAGTACCTTCATCCATTAAGCCTATAAAGATGGATGTTATTTATGAAAATGGAGAAGGGAATGTACTTGTCACCATAAATTACAATCACAGTGAAATATTTTCTGAAAATAGTGAATATACAAGCCGTACTATGCAATGGAGCGTTCTTACAAAAGGGATTAGTATCTTTTTACAGGAACAAATATTTCATGCGCTAAGTTCATTTAAAAAATCAGCAGCAACAAAAGAGTACAGTTTGGATAAAGATTTACTTAAATTTGGAAGTATAATAACGCTAAAAAAACCAAATAATGATTGGATGAGTTTTCACGCATATAATTTTCAAGATAATCGGGGTATTTATCGTCATATCATTTATAATAATGTTTATATGCAAATCAGTAATAAAACATTCGAAACTGAAACAGAAAATAATAAAATGTTAAATGATATGAAATATTTTGTGGTTGGCAAAACAACAGGATTAGATGGTAGGAAAACT
>DAIPYV010000204.1:0-3276 GCA_036782555.1 Saprospiraceae bacterium | reverse complement strand
AACTGGAGCCCACTATTTTTGCGAATTTTATAGCATTTCAACGGAGTAATTATTTATTTGAACTCAAAATTTTATTTTTTCAGTGGGCTAAATCAATCAGATGTTTGCTTTACATCGAAAAAAATGAATATTTCATTATTAGACTAAAGAGATGAATGGATATTTTGAAGAAAGTAATTATCTAAAACCGGAGGATTACGATGGATTTCAATTAGTTGAAATGCCTGGCGAATACATACTTGAAGTATTGGGTGAGCCTCAAAAGATGCCGTGGGGTGCATATCAAATCCACTTCAAAGCAAAGACGCCCGGTTATTATCCAAAGCTGGTAGATGACAATGGAACTACGCATGAAACACTTTATGCTGAGTTAATAAGGTTCGACAGGATTAAAAACATTAGCGATAAAGCGAAATGTTCTGTTGATTATTTCACAGACTTAACTAGCGGTGAAAAGATTTTAGGTATTGTTGGAATAGATAGCTGGGATTAATCAGTACTTTATTGTTAACTTTATCATATTAAACTTTTGCAGTTATGAATAGCGAACAGCAAACTAATGATACAACGTTTGTACACGACCCAAATAAAGAAGCTCTTTACCTTGAAATAATGGATTGTTTAGCCAAATACAATGCGGGAACAGTAGATTTAAAAGAGGTTAAAAAGTATGATATGGAGGATATCCATAAGGCAAGAGCTTATAGTTATAGGTTAATGTCTCGGAAATATAATGGTGAAAAGGTCGCTTCTAAAACTCCATAAAAATCAAATTAGCTGTAGTTGGATATCGCCAATTTGATGATCGAGGATACTTATATACCCAACTCGATAAACTCTCACCTTCTGAAATAATAAGTGGTGGTGCCAAAGGTGTTGACTCTATGGCAGTTGATTATGCAAAAGAAAAAAAAATCCCTTACAAAGAGTTTTATCCAGATTACCAAAAATTTCCAAATCGTATTGCACCATTAGAGCGCAATAAAGACATAATCAACGCAGGTGATCAAGTATTGGCAATATGGAATGGAGAGAGTTCAGGGACTCGAAATTCTATTGGTTTGGCATATAATGCCAACAAAATAGTTACAGTCAAGCTACATGGCGCTAATTTGAGCCTTTTTAGGCAGTCTGAAAAAAGGTTTTCATTAGAAATACTTGGGGATAGAGCCGGACCCGGCGAAATGAAGGATTTCAGGACTTTCAAAAATGAATTTTACAAAGGAAATATATCCCTTGGAGAATTAGAGATTAAAGCAATAGAGCTTTATAGTGGGATATCTCAAAAAATAAATAATTTGCCTTTAAACGCTTTGTTGATTGAAATGCCTTCAGGTAGTGGCCGAAATATAATTCCAAAGGAACTATTTAAAGAAATAAAAAAGCATAGGCATGATTTGAATATTATAAACGACGAAGATAGTTGGTTTATAAGAGTCCTTAGTGTTTTGGAAAGTAAGACCAAATCAAGATATGATCAGCGGATAAATGATTTGAAAAACTTCGAGATCATCAATAATAAGTTTTATGCGGCTGCTAAAGCTAGCCAAAATAATTATATTATTGATGATGTACTCTCTACCGGTGATACAGCTGTTTTACTGAAAAGAATATTGGAAAAAAACGGAGTAAAGGTCAATGGTATAATCGCTGGTAAGACTAATGAGGTTAAAACTACAAGCGCTCGAGATATGGAGCGCATATACGCTAGGCTTGTCACTACACAACATCCGAAATACTTACCGAAAGGCACTGAATTACAAAAGGTGATTGTAGATAATTTTACCGGCTTCCCCCGTAGAAAAGCTACAAATTTTGAGATCGATCTTTTTAGAAATAAATACTTACTAGAGCCGGGTTTTGCTGTTAAGTATTTAGAAAAAACATCATCCTTATATAGAGCATTGAAGATAGATTATGACTCCTTGGCCCATAATTTAGGTGAAAAAGAAGATCAGAGTTATAAAAGAAAAAGGTAGAAAACAATCCTACAGAGTTTTATCAATAAGCCAACCCACCAACCCAGATTGAATTATGTGTTCGGAAAGTTTGTCTCCAAAATATACTATTACGTCTGAATCTGCATTGACCAATGAATCCAAATCTTTGTTGGATGTGTGGACTATGAAAAACCTTTTGTAGCCTCTTTCGTGAAAATCGATTGATTCTTGTTCGAAAGTTTTAAATTCCTTTGTGTGGGATTTTGACTTTATTTTAACTATAGCTCTTTCGCCTGTTACAGGAGCAAGTAACTCTAAATCATATGTTTTGATAGTTTTACCCAAGTCGCTTACTCTTTGCCATCCAGCTTGTCTGAAAATTAAGTCAACCAGTATTTCAAAATCTTTGGGGTGCAGACAGGTGATTAAAGTGGAAAGTTTATTTTTTAAATCAGCCATAGATTCCTCAACTGCTACAACCTCTCTTCTTTGTTCACCATTTATCTTTTTAACTAAGTATTCAGTCTCTTGTATTTTACAGATTGTTCCACGATAACCATGCGTTTGAGTCAGTTTTCCACTCAAAGTTCTTGATGATAATACTTTACCCAATAAATCTTTATCAGACCAAGACCCAATCACGGGTCTTGTTTTCTTTTCATCATCCAGCTTTGTAATGATGGGATCTGAAAAACACCAATAAAGCTTATCAAAGTGGAATGTTATCCATAAAACTTTTTCACTTGCTTCATAAAAATTTCTAATCTGATTGGTGTGGTTGGTTGAAGTTCTTTTATCCACTAAACCATTCTTTGTGTAATTTTCGATTATTTTATCCCATTCCTTGTTTTGACATAAAACATGATCAACTTCATCATAACTAAGTTTAAGGATATTGTTACTAAGACATTCTTGTACAAACTCACCACCTTTACCAAGTTTTATATACAATACCTCATTTGCTTTGATTTTTTCATTTTCCATATTCTATTTTATTTTGCTTCTCCTATAAATCCAAGGTGCCAATGGATCCTTATCAGCCCACAGCCCAATTCTTTGACGTTGAGCTTCCCTTTCCAACTCAGCCAATTCCAAAGAGTTAGAATAACGCTTGTAATGCCATGCTAAGCCGTTTTTAACTAATTCGGTCGCTAGATCCATATTTCCAGTAAAAGTAACTCTGGCAATACTTCTGCCATACTGATCGATCGAGGTTATATCCAGATGAACTTCTTTTTTGTAAATATTTTTGAACACAAATTCTTTTGCCTCTAGTCCATGGGCTTGTGTTTTTTCAGGACAATCAACTTCAGCTAACCTTACCTTCAATTTTTCA
>DAIPYV010000203.1:0-5412 GCA_036782555.1 Saprospiraceae bacterium | reverse complement strand
GTGGTCGAAATGACGGGAATAGATGTGGTATTGGGGAGAAGAGGACGGCGACAAAGCCACGCCGCCCTCTTCTCCACTTTTTTCCTTTAAATGGCCGTCCTTTCGAACGAAGAGATAAACCTCATTTGATAGCCCAGCGACCAGCCGTAGCTGAGTACCGAGTACAAAGGACTTTAGCTGACTCGGCTTTAATGGTGACAGTAAGCTTGTTTTTATACCTTTATATTTTAACAAAAAAACAGTACAAAAAATAAAAAGTGTCGATATTTTTACTGTTTATCAATAGATTATGAGGGTAGGATGAAAAAAAAATAGTAAAAAAGTTTTTTATTTTGAGGAAAGATTTTACCTTTGCGGCCTCAAAAGAGAAATTTAATACATTTTTAAGATAATTTAAATTAATTAAGGTGAATACACTAAGTTACAAAACCCAATCTGCCAATGCAGCCACAGTAGAGAGAAAGTGGTTTGTGATTGACGCCGAAGGTGAAATAGTAGGTCGCTTAGCCACTCGTATAGCGAGTGTATTGAGAGGTAAGCACAAGCCAGATTTTACCCCACATTTTGACAATGGAGACTTTGTTATAGTCGTGAATGCGGACAAAGTTCGATTTACAGGCTCAAAATTAGATGACAAAGAATACCAAAGATATTCTGGATACCCAGGTGGTCAAAAAAGACGTACAGCCAAAGAGATGTTGGCTAAAAGACCTGAAATGGTATTAGAATTAGCTGTAAAAGGTATGCTACCTAAGACAAAGTTAGGTCGTGCACAGATTAAAAAATTATTTTTGTACACAGATGCGAATCATCCGCATGCTGCACAAAAACCTGAACCCTTCAAATTTTAATATTCAGTATGGAAATGATAAATAGCATAGGCAGAAGAAAAGCTTCAGTTGCACGTGTTTACGTGGTAAGTGGAAGTGGAAAAATCGTCATCAATGGTCGTGATTATAAAGAATACTTTCCGATGATGATATCTCAAGATACAGTTTTAGGCCCACTCAAAGTGGCTGAATCTGAAGGACAGTATGATATCAAAATTACTGTAAGTGGTGGTGGTTTTAAAGGACAAGCAGAGGCTGTGAGAATGGGTATATCAAGATGCTTGGTCAAAATCAATGAAGACGTCAAAAAACCTTTGAAAGATAAGAAATATTTGACAAGAGACGCAAGAGAAGTAGAAAGGAAGAAATTTGGTAAACCAAAGGCAAGAAAGAGCTTCCAGTTCTCAAAACGTTAATATTTTTATTATCTTTATTTATTAATTCAAAAGTTAAATTCAATTATAATGAATAAGCCCACATATAATGAAATGTTAGAAGCGGGAGTCCACTACGGACACTTAAAAAGAAAGTGGAATCCTAAAATGCTTCCTTACATTTTCATGGAAAGAAAAGGAATTCACATCATAGATCTAAACAGAACAGCGGATTGTTTGGAAACGGCAGCTGCCGCTATGAAGCAAATAGCTAAGTCTGGTAGAAAAATACTTTTTGTAGCCACTAAAAAACAGGCCAAAGACATCGTGGCTCAAGCAGCTTTGAGTGTAGAGATGCCTTTCGTGACTGAAAGATGGTTGGGAGGTATGATGACCAATTTCTCTACTATTCGTAAGTCAGTCAAAAAGATGAATAGCATCGATAAGATGTTAAACGATCCAGCTGTGTCTATCACCAAAAAAGAAAGATTGACACTTACACGTGAAAAAAATAAATTGGAGCGTGTATTAGGCGGTATCGCTAATCTAAACAGATTGCCGAGTGCTGTATTTATGGTAGATATACACCACGAGCACATTGCATTGGCAGAGGCTAAAAGATTAGGCATGAGGACTTTTGCTATGGTGGACACCAACTCTGATCCTAACAAGGTAGATTTCCCTATTCCAGCCAATGATGATGCTTCTAAGTCTGTAAAGTTAATCACAGACTACATTGTAGGATCTATCAAGGAAGGAATGGAAGAGAGACGTGCATCCAAGCAAGCTGAAACAGAAGAAAAATAATTTAAAAATTTTTAAAAAATAATAAAATGAGTGAAGTAAATATCTCGGCCAGCGCTGTTAAAGAATTAAGGGAGCAGACTGGTGTTGGTATGATGGACTGTAAAAAAGCCCTTGTAGAAGCAGGTGGTGATTTTGACAAGGCTATCGAACTTTTAAGGTTGAGAGGTCAAAAAATGTCTGAAAAAAGAGCGGACAGAGATGCTAAGGAAGGTGTTGTACTCGCTTTAGTTTCTGATGACAATACTAAAGGTATATCCATTAGATTGAGTTGTGAGACAGATTTCGTTTCTAAAAATGAAGATTTCATCGCATTGACTAGAAGTATTGCAGAATTAGCATTAGCTCATTACCCACAATCTCTAGAAGCGCTTTTAAAATTAGAGCTAGATGGAGTAGCGGTAGAGACTGTCATAGCTGAGCAAGTAGCTAAAATAGGTGAAAAAATTGAGGTAGCGGATTATCAGACTTTAGAGGCACCTATGGTAGCTTCTTACATTCACATGGGCAACAAAGCTGGTGTATTAGTAGGGTTAAATATTGCTGATAGTTCTTACTTGGAAGCAGGAAGAGACGTGGCTATGCAAGTAGCAGCGATGAAACCTGTGGCTCTTAATGAAAGTGAAGTTCCTACTGATGTCATTGAAAAAGAGATAGAGATAGGTATGGAGATAGCTAGAAATGAAGGTAAACCTGAAGATATGCTTGAAAAAATAGCAAAAGGTAAACTTAATAAGTTCTTTAAAGAAAATACCTTATTGAATCAAATCTTTGTTAAAGATGGCAAAGCTAGTGTTCAAGAATATTTAAAATCAAAAAATCCTGAACTTACAGTTATAGGGTTTAAGCATATCAAGTTAGGTTAATTAAAATATTGAAAAGGAGCATTTAGCTCCTTTTTTTTTATCCTTTTTTACATTCCTCAACCCAAAACAATTTTATGTCTCTAAAATACAAAAGAATATTATTAAAACTGAGCGGCGAGTCCTTGATGGGCAAACAAAATTTTGGAATAGACTCAGATATGTTAGAGTATTATGCGCTACAAATAAAAGACTTAGTCTTACAAGGCTGCGAATTGGCCATAGTGATAGGTGGCGGCAATATCTATAGGGGATTGAGTTCGGAGTCTTCGGGTATAGAGCGTGTCACGGGTGACTATATGGGTATGTTGGCCACGTGTATCAATGGTATGGCATTGCAGAGTGCTCTGGAGACTCAAGGTGTTTACACTCGATTGATATCCGCCATTGAGATGCGTCAAATCGCAGAACCCTATATACGACGCAGAGCTATCCGACATCTGGAGAAAGGTAGAGTGGTGATATTTTCTTCTGGGACAGGTAGTCCTTATTTTACTACTGATTCCGCTGCTGCACTTAGAGCCAATGAGATCAATGCAGATGTAATATTAAAAGGGACTCGAGTAGATGGTATCTACGACAGCGACCCTGAAAAAAACCCCAATGCTATTAAATTTGATACCATTACTTTTGACAAAGTCATCAGTATGGGACTATCGGTCATGGACATGACAGCCTTTACTATATGTCAAGAAAATAACTTACCTATTGTAGTTTTTGATATCAACAATCCTGGGCATTTGACACAGATAGCTCAAGGACAAATTAATTTAGGGACCTTAGTTCAGTAGGTTATATTTATTGGCTATGTTCTTGAATAAAGTTGACAGGTAATTAATGCATCTCAAAATAGGTCACTAATTTGCGTTCGATAGGGAAACCGAGTTTTCTCACTTTGGTACCAATGACGATGTCAAAAAGATGAGAGATGGGGGAAAAGAGGGCGGTGAGTTTTCTCCCTCTGGTCGAAATGACGATGCTGTTTTAGTGGGATGGGGAAAAAGAGGGCGGCGGCTCCGCCGTACCGCCCTCTTTTTCCCCACTTTCCCTACCCATGCGAGCGTCTTTTCGAGCGCATGCGAGAAATCTCAAAGTATAGCATTTTTCGTTTCGATCCAATAGTGCAACCTAAATTTTAATTATGCCAACTCTATATATTTATCCCAACTAACAGATAGAAATTTTTTATGATTAAGAAAATTCAGCATTGCTTAAGAACAAGGCCTATTTATTTTTCAGGCTAATTTTTAACCCTAATGATATAAAAAAGGGTCTTGTAAATTTTTTTACAAGACCCTTTTTAGTTAATAATTAAATATAATTAATTGATATTAAATCTAAGTGTCACACCTGACCTGATCAAAGTAGTCGGAAAAGAAAGGGTTGTCTTCGGTATGGTACGTGAGTAATCAAAATAAAACTTCAGCGTCAAATTGGTATTGACATCATACTCTACAAATGGCTTGAGAACTATAGTCCGTTGACCTCTGTCAGCTTGAGCATCAATCTCAGTTAATAAATCGTATATTTGAGATACATCATCACGCATAGCATAGGTGAAGTTGATCCTGACTTCTCTCACATCAGATGTGGCACTTTTATTTCCTTTCAATAATCTTGAACCTATACTTGTGTCATCATCTTCTGGTGCTCCGTCAGTCTTCTTTTTACCTTTCTTTTGCTTTTTAGGTGTTTTTTTATACCTAACTACATAGCCTCCACCTATGCTAAATTCTGTACCTATATTCTCTCTCAACTGTGTGGGTCCTAAAGCCAATGTTCTAGAACTCTTATAGTCTAAGTCAATTTTAAGGTCTTTGACTGTTTTGATACTGATACCTATAAGTGGCGCAAACTGCTCTTGAATAGTGATGGCATCCAATTCAAATCTCGAAAAATAATTGTCATTAGGCGATAAGTCTCTAAAAGGTTCG
The DNA here is from genome assembly GCA_036782555.1 of Saprospiraceae bacterium. GTDB lineage: Bacteria > Bacteroidota > Bacteroidia > Chitinophagales > Saprospiraceae > OLB9. The sequence continues at coordinate 607 of DAIPYV010000203.1, read as the reverse complement.
TCTGCATTGAATAAAGGTTGCGTTTGGAAACTATTAACCCTGATATTGGATTGATAGCCGTGTTTGATAGTTACATTGGTAAAGATGTCTTTAAAGTATTTTAATTTGGCTAGACCATTATAATTGAGTTGCCAGTTAGGAGCGGGGATATACAGCCTATTTCGGTACACTTGCGTCTGATCTAGTCCAATAGTAAACGGACTTCTATTAGTGTAAGTAGCCATAAAAGCGGGTACTATGACACTATTATGTGTAGGTCCATATCCACCAGGAAAACTAGGGTCTCTAGGGTGAAGTCCTGGACTAGGTACATTATTTAATCTTCTTGCGATGATATTTCTATTCTGTTTAAACCTCTCATAAAGCATCGTCGGGTCTTTAAATAGCGTATTCATAGCAAAAAAAGATGCATCAAAAGAGCCTACTTCAAATAAAGCGAGTTGTTGAAATTCCTCACCAGTTTTAGTAGTTTTTCTAAAGACCTGTGTAGAGGTCTCTTGAAAATTGCGTCTAAAGCTCACATCGATACTAAAATCTTTAAAGGGCTCTATTAAAAACTTAGAATCAAACGTTTGTCTTTTGCTCTGTGATGTCCTATCATTAAATC
>DAIPYV010000202.1:0-5412 GCA_036782555.1 Saprospiraceae bacterium | reverse complement strand
GAGCGGTATCATTGGACAGTCCGTCTATCGATGTCAGCGGATTGGAAAGTGGGACGTATGTGGTAAAATTACGAAATGGGGAGAAAGTGGTCAGGGTGAAGTTTGTGAAGATGTAAACAAAATAGAGGCAATTTGAATTTAATATAGAATAAATAATATTTCTTTAATGGCCAATTCATTCCTCAACCTTTTTGATATCTCTGATAATGAACTTGTATCCAAACTCAATAAGTCCATCAAAACCATAGAAGTTCAAAAAGGACAAATACTCCAGTACGTGGGCGATAAAAGTACCAATATATATTTTGTAAAAAAAGGATGCCTAAGAAGCTACACTATAGATGACAAGGGCAAAGAACACGTCTTTATGTTTGCTCCAGAAAACTGGATTATCTCAGATTTGGCCTCTCATGTTAAAAAAACAGCGTCCTTACTGTTTATAGACTGTGTGGAAGAATCTGAAATTGAGGTCATTCCAGCCAATTATGTTGACCCCATCCTGAGTATTGCCCATATTTCTACAGAGATAGGCATAGAAAAGCTACTGAATAGAATAGTTATACTCCAGCACCGCATCATCATGCTCATGAGTGCTTCCGCACAAGAACGTTATGAAGACTTTCTCCTTACCTATCCTAATCTATCACAAAGAGTTCCTCAAAAGATGATAGCGTCCTATTTGGGCATTACACCACAGGCATTAAGTGTCATAAGGCGAACTAAGAGGAATTAAAAACCTTAAAATTTTCTTAAATGAATCTACATTAACTTTTTAGGAGCAAAATGTGACAACCTTTGCAGCATAATTTTATTTTTTCATCAATCTAAATCAAACAAATATGAAAATTTTTCAATCGTTATTAATTATCTCGGGTTTATTTTTATCAATGGTGTCATTTGGTCAAAAAAGCCAAAACATTAATGTAAAATCAAGTCAAATCAAGTGGGAAGGCAAAAAAGTAGTAGGTGCACATGATGGTACGATCAATTTCAAATCTGGAAGTGTCACTACTAAAAATGGTAAACTCACCGGTGGTACTTTCACGGTAGATATGTCCACGATAGTGGTCAAAGACCTTGAAGCAGGCAAAGGCAAAGAAAAATTAGAGGGCCATCTCAGAAGTGACGACTTTTTTGGAGTAGACAATTATTCAGAATCTACACTCGTATTCAAAAATGTGAAAGACCTAGGCCAAAACAAGTATAAAGTCACGGCAGATTTGACGATTAAAGGTAAAACCAATCCTATAGAGTTTGATGCAACTTTTAGCGGTAAGGAGGGCATGGCAAAAGTAATAATAGATAGAACCAAGTATGATATCAAATATGGTTCAGGTAGCTTTTTTGACAATTTAGGAGACAAAGCCATCGATAATGATTTTACTTTGGATATAACTTTAAAACTATAAACCATAGAGAAAAAGTTTGGATTTTAAATATTGAAGCCCGCTATCTTATGAATAAAGATATCGGGCTTTTTATTTCTAACTACATTAATACGAAAACACTATCTTTGCAAAAAATATATTATTTTAAAGTTGAACAGATACTTTTTACGACTCTCATACATAGGCACGGCCTACAATGGATGGCAAAAACAACCACATTCTAAAACTGTACAACAAACACTAGAAGAAGCTCTGTACACATTTTTGAGATTTCCTATAGAGTTGACAGGATGCGGCCGTACAGACACAGGTGTACATGCTAGAGATTATATTGCACATTTCGACTTCCCACAAACCTTAAATATAGAAGAGGTCATTTACAAGGCCAATAAAATACTGCCTTTAGATATTGCAATAAATGACATATATCAAGTAAAGCAGTCAGCACATGCTCGATTTGATGCATTGTCCCGTGCTTATGAATACAGAATGCACATTGAAAAAAATCCATTTGCAAAACAGTCTTATTACTACACTTATGAAACTCCAAATTTAGAAAAGTTAAATGAAGCTGCCAAGCTCCTCCTTGAATACACTGATTTTTATACGTTTTGCAAAGAAAATACAGATGTCAAGACGACACTTTGTCACATTGCAGCATGTCAATGGACAGAAAACCAAGGCCAATATCTTTTTACTATTACCGCGAACAGATTTTTGAGAGGTATGATACGCTTGATAGTAGGTATGTGCTTGGACATAAGTCGCTCGCAAATCAGTATTGAAGAAGTAAGACACGCTCTTGACAACAAATCAAGATTAATCAGAAACTGGAGTGTACCTGCTGATGGTCTTACGCTTTTTGATATAAAATATGATCTAGAAAAAATAAAAATATCAACTTGACACTGTTTTTATCTACAAAATTAGTGAATTATGAGGTTAAGAATTGGTTAATTTAAAAAAATATTTAGAAAAATTTAAAACTTTAATATACTTTTGTACATTTACGATGTTTTTATAAATAAATCGAAACAAATATATATTAACAAGTGTCATTATGTCACGTCATTGTTATTGGCATAGTTTTGATGATATTAAAATAATAATACAATAAATAGATGAATAATAGAAAGTTTTCACCAAAAGTCAAAAAAATAATTCAATTGAGCAGAGAAGAGGCTGTAAGATTGGGACATGATTATATTGGTACTGAGCATTTTCTTTTAGGTATTTTACAGGAAAAAGATAGCTTACCTGTCAAAGTGCTCAATGCTATGGATATAAATATAAAAGAACTAAAGAAATCTATTGAAAACGAAACTTCCAAAGAAGTTGCACTCAATGATGAATACAATTATGGTAGCTTGCCTTTAAATAAACATGCAGAAAAAGTATTAAAAGTGACTTCATTAGAAGCCAAAGTTTACAGAAGTGAAGAAATAAAACCTGAGCATCTTATGCTATCTATACTTAAACATGGCGAAAATACAGCCAACAAAGTATTAAATGATTTTGAAGTGGACTATGAAAGTTTTAGAACAGAAATGGAATTTGTAAAACAAGAACTGGATCCAGGGTACCACGACTTTATGGGCCAAGCCCCATCAGGGTCTGATGCACCTATGGATGATGATGATAATGACTCATTCACCTCTCGCAAAACACCAGGAAAATCAAGAACGCCTGTACTAGATAATTTTGGAAGAGATATTTCAAGACTAGCAGAGGAAGGTAAGCTAGACCCCATCATAGGTAGAGATGTCGAGATAGAGCGTGTTTCACAAATTTTATCTCGTAGAAAGAAAAACAATCCAGTACTTATCGGCGAGCCAGGAGTGGGTAAAACGGCTATAGTTGAGGGTTTAGCACTCAGAATTTTGCAAAGAAAAGTATCTCGAACTCTATTTAACAAACGCGTGGTCATGTTGGATTTAGCTGCACTAGTGGCGGGTACCAAATATAGAGGACAGTTTGAGGAAAGAATGAAAAGTATTATGAACGAGCTTGAAAAATCAAGAGACATTATTCTTTTTATAGATGAGATACATACTATGGTAGGTGCTGGGGGTGCCACAGGATCATTAGATGCTTCTAATATATTTAAGCCCGCTTTAGCACGTGGAGAATTACAGTGTATAGGCGCATCTACTCTAGACGAATACCGTCAATATATAGAGAAAGATGGTGCTCTGGACAGACGATTCCAAAAAGTAATCGTAGATCCCCCTACACCTGAAGAAACAATAACTATATTACATAATATAAAAAACAAATACGAAGACTTCCACAATGTCATATATTCTGATGAAGCTGTGGTGGCCTGCGTAAAATTGAGTGAAAGATATATTTCTGATAGATTTTTTCCTGATAAAGCATTAGATGTCATGGATGAAGTGGGAGCAAGGACCCATTTAAAAAATATATTTGTTCCTAAGCATATCGAGGAGTTGGAAAAAGAAATAGAACAAGTTAAAGAACAAAAAAACCAGGCCGTCAAAAATCAACAATATGAAAAAGCGGCAGACTTGCGGGATATGGAGTCGAAGCTTATCAGAAAGCTGGACCAAAACAAAGAGGAGTGGGAAGAGGAATCCAAAATGCGCAAATATCCAGTAAATGAAGATGACATAGCCGAGGTAGTCTCTATGATGACTGGAATCCCAGTTAGAAAAGTAGCTCAAAGTGAGTCTAATAAGCTTGTCAAAATGAATACAGACCTCGAAGGCATGATTATAGGTCAGAGCGAAGCGATAAAAAAAGTAACTAGAGCTATACAAAGAAATAGAGTAGGCCTTAAAGACCCTTCTAAACCCATAGGCTCGTTTATTTTCTTAGGTCCTACGGGTGTGGGTAAAACCGAATTAGCCAAAGCTTTAGCACGCTATGTATTTGACTCAGAAGATGCACTTATCCGAATAGATATGTCTGAATATATGGAAAAATTCAGTATATCAAGACTTATAGGAGCTCCTCCAGGATATGTAGGATATGAAGAAGGGGGTCAACTCACAGAAAAAGTCAGACGCAAACCTTATTCGGTCATTCTTCTAGACGAGATTGAAAAAGCTCATCCTGACGTTTATAATATTTTATTACAAGTATTAGATGATGGTCAATTGACAGATGGATTAGGAAGAAAAGTGGATTTCAAAAACACAATGATAATAATGACATCCAATATTGGTGTCAGACAGTTGAAGGATTTTGGTCAAGGACTAGGTTTTGCTACCCAATCCCGTCAAGAAAATGCTGAAGAAAATTCAAAAGCGGTTATCCAAGGTGCACTAAAGAAAACGTTTTCGCCAGAGTTTCTAAACCGTATAGATGACGTCGTGATATTTAATAGCTTGGAAAAAGAAGATATTTTCAAGATTATAGATATAAATCTCAAGCATTTGTACAGTCGAATGAATAATTTAGAATTTAATCTTCAATTAACAGATGAAGCTAAAACATTTGTGGCTGAAAAAGGATATGATCCACAGTTTGGTGCTAGACCACTTAACAGAGCTATTCAAAAGTACATAGAGGATCCATTAGCGGAATATATCTTGAATGAAAATCCTGAAAAAGGAGCTCAACTCTTGGCAGATATAAATGAAGATAAAAGCGGTTTGATAATATCCCCATTGTTAAGCGAAAGTGCAAAAGAAGACATAGCTTAGGGAACTTAAATTTAATAACTAACGTTAACCATACATAACACATAATTTTTTTAAATAAAACAAAATACGTTTGGCAAGATTAAAGCAAAAACCACAAGTAAAAGTTCAGGATGATAAGTTTAATTATAGACTGAATAGGGAAATCACAGCACCTAGGATTAGACTAGTAGGAGAAAATTTTGATGAAGTGAGTCAAGTAGCCAACAGACCCATTGAGACAGGGGTCTACTACACTCGTGATGTATTATATTGGGCAGAAGATCTAGAAATGGATCTTGTTGAGATAAGCCCTAAGGCAGATCCACCTGTATGTAAAATAATAGACTTCAAAAAATTTGTCTATGACCAAAAGAAAA
>DAIPYV010000201.1:0-5434 GCA_036782555.1 Saprospiraceae bacterium | reverse complement strand
GTGATTACGTTATTGTTACCAACCAAAAGTCAATTAGATTTATCATAGAAACATTAGAACCACAAGGTCCTGATAGCTATTGGTCATGGAATTTTTTTGATGGCATTGCTGTCCAAAAGGAATATTATTCTGATTACGTTTTTGAAGACTTAGCTGCAGACTTTCTGAAACAAAACCCAGAAGTAGCACAAAAACTAGAGAAAAAGCGAGAAGAAGACTCAGAATTTGCGAAAAATGCACGGGCGCAATTAGATTTTGTATATAGGCTCTCTCCCTATTATGAGCCCACACATAATTTGTATCCGGTGGGAAGGGTGGAATGAAGAGTTTGTTATAACAATATACTCCTTTTCAATTTTAAATGTTTTTAATAGCCAATTATTCTATTTATAAATACCTTGATCATCTGAAATTCAAACAATTATAAATTTTCCCCCACAAAATCTAAAAATAACTATATATTTGCATCTTATATTCAATACAATATTATGACCATTCATTCACACCTTCAGCATAGAGAAATTCCTATCACAAAACTGAAAAATAAAGAGTTCTGTGAGCAAAATGATTTTGTAGCCTGTGAAGACCCCTTACAAATAGAGGTAAACCACAGGCCATTGACCATCACCATGCGCACTCCAGGAGACGACAAAGCTTTGGCTTTAGGTTTTGTATTTACTGAAGGTCTAATAAATAGTTATGAAGCAATCCATGATATCGTACAAAAGGAAGACAATATCATCAATATCATTCCTGAACAAGGTTTTGAAATAAAAGCACATAGCGTGGACCGTAGTTTTTACGGGACATCGAGCTGTGGGGTGTGCGGCAAGACATCTATAGAAAATATTTACACCCAATCTTTGTATATGCCCATTCAAAACAAAGCCCATGTCGATAAGGAGATTCTTTTGACTCTACAAGAAAAATTACGTTCTGTACAATCTACATTTGAATTGACAGGTGGGCTACATGCTTGTGCATTGTTTGATACTGAAGGTCACTATATATACCACAGTGAAGATGTAGGACGGCATAATGCTTGTGACAAACTCATTGGCCATGCTCTCATGGCCGAACGCATACCATTAGATAATCACATCCTATTGCTCAGCGGAAGGGCCAGTTTTGAATTGGTACAAAAAGCAACTATGGCAGGCATACCCATGATATGTGCAGTGGGAGCGCCATCGAGTCTGGCTATAGAAATGGCTCTAAAAAACAATCAAACATTGGTGGGATTTCTGAAATTATCTAGCTTCAATATATATAGTGGCGTACACAGAATATTGTCATGATGAATGAAGAAATAGTAGGTCTAGTGCTCATGGGTGGCATGAGTCAACGCATGGGTAAGGACAAATCACAATTAAAATACCAAAATAAAAAACTCTACCAACTCGCGGCAGAAAAACTGTCTCAAATGACACAATGTGTATGTCTATCCATCAATGAAAAACAATCTGAAAAATACACTTTTGAATGGCCCACGATATTGGACAAATGGGCAGATCAAGGACCCCTAAGTGGTGTCATTTCGGCTTTTGAAAAAATTCAAAAACCTATATTTTTAGTGGCTTGTGATATGCCACTTGTTAGTGTTGAAGATCTTCAATTGCTCATTGACCACTATAAATCTCAACCCACTCTTACCATGTATATCAACCCAAAATCAAAGACTGCCGAACCCCTAATATCTATTTGGGATGAGAGTAGTCTTAATCAGGTGACTGAATATTTTGGCTCAGGTGGTCGCTCGTTTAAAGGTTTTGTAGCTACGCATCCACACAATGGGATAATACATCAAAACGAAAAAATATTTAACAATATCAATCATCCAGAAGATTATCTGAAGATCTGAACCCTAAATGAATACTATACTATTGTTATCAATAGCTACTCCTAAAACTCAGCATTTCCTGGGAATCTTGGGAATGGATAGACATCACGGATATTATTCATTCCAGTTATAAATTGGACCATACGTCCGAAACCTAATCCAAAACCAGAGTGCGGAACTGTACCAAAACGCCTAGTATCCAAAAACCAATCCATTTCTTCAGCAGGTATGTGCATTTCCTCCATTCTACTGAGTAATACATCATATCTCTCCTCTCTCTGAGACCCTCCTATAATCTCACCAATACCAGGAAACAAAACATCCATAGCTCTCACAGTCTTGCCATCATCATCCATACGCATGTAAAACGCCTTGATTTCTTTGGGATAGTTGGTCAATATAACGGGTTTTTTAAAATGCTTTTCTACAAGGTATCTTTCATGCTCTGACTGTAAATCGGCTCCCCATTTTTCTATAGGATATTTAAACTTACCCTTTTTATTGGGTGTGCTATTCTTGAGAATATCTATTGCCTCCGTGTAAGTCAATCTTTCGAATGGATTATTCAAACAAAATTTCAATTTTTCTAAAAGTGTCATTTCTGACCGTTCGTTTTGAGGTTTTTGTTTTTCTTCATTGAGCAATCTTTCTTCCAAAAATGCCAAATCCTCAACACAATGATTCAAAGCATATTGAATAACATATTTTAACATATCTTCTGCCAAGTCCATATTGTCTTCCAATTCATTAAATGCCACCTCGGGCTCTACCATCCAAAACTCCGCCAAATGTCTCGTGGTGTTACTATTTTCAGCCCTAAATGTAGGACCAAAAGTATACACTTCACCCAAAGCTAATGCAGCTAGTTCGGCTTCCAATTGACCAGAAACTGTTAAGTTAGTAGGTTTATTAAAAAAATCTTTTTTGTAGTTGATTTCCCCTTCTTCAGTTCTAGGTATATTGTTTAGGTCCAATGTCGTCACCTGAAACATCTCGCCCGCGCCCTCAGCATCGCTACCTGTGATGATAGGACTATGAATGTATACGAACTTCCTGTCATTAAAAAACTTATGAATAGCAAATGCCACAGTATGGCGCACTCTGAATACTGCACTAAAAGTATTGGTTCTAAAACGCAAATGGGCTATCTCTCTTAAAAATTCTAAACTGTGTTTTTTAGGTTGTAATGGATACACTTCTGGATCACAATCTCCCAAAATCTCTACAGATGTAGCTAGTAACTCCACACTCTGTCCCTTACCTTGTGAAGGCTTCAATACACCTTCAACACATAAAGATGCGCCTGTTGTAATACGCTTGAGCAATTCAGAATCCATTTTCTCAAACTCTACCACTACCTGCAAATTAGCTAGACAAGAACCATCATTAAGGGCAATGAATTGGTTGTTTCTAAACGTCCTCACCCATCCTTTAACCGTGTAAGTCCTGTCCACCTCAACATGAAATATATCTGCAATTCTTGTTCTTTTTGCCATTGTTTAATTATTTTTTATTAAAGCCAGCGTGACCCTATTATTAAAAAGAATCGCAAAAGTAATATTAATTGATATTTTTTTGAGTAGGTACGAGATAATTTTATTGATATGGATAGTTTTTTGAGTTGAAAATCATTATTGAAAATATGATGATGATTTATTTTTAAAATCTAGAACATTATATAAATAACTCAGCTCACTACCACAAAAAATAATTATTTTTTACATGCACTTGCAATAATATGATATTCATAACAGTCTTCCAAATTCTAAAATATTCTTAAAATGACTGTATTAGTAAATAATTTTTTAAAAATAATGTTATCACCTTATGTATCAGTTTTTAAATACATTACACAACTTTTTTAACTGATTATACATTTATAGTTAAGGTTTTATACAAGAGATAAACAAGCCACAATTCACAATTAAAAAGAACCATTATGAGACGCTATATCTTATTGTTGTTGTTACTATCATTAGTTGTTGTTACATTAAATGCACAATATTTTGGACGCAATAAGCCCAGATATCAAACATTTGACTTTAAAGTGATAGAATCTCAAAACTTTAGAATACACCATTATCTCAGAAATGACGACATGGTCAGATGGCTCACCAATGTCTCCGAGCAATGGTATGATAATCACAAAGAAATATTTAGAAATGATATTTTGCAAAAAAATCCGATCATTTTTTACAACAGTCATGCTGAATTTCAGCAAACAAATACGATCTCTAGTGCCATAGGTATAGGTACAGGTGGTGTTACAGAAGCATTAAAAAATCGAGTCGTAATGCCTTTGGGTTTTTCTCTTCAAAGTACGCATCATGTGTTGGTACACGAACTGGTACACGCATTTCAATTCAACAATATATCTTCCAATGATTCCACCTCATTCAGCAATCTATCTAACACACCACTATGGATGATAGAGGGTATGGCTGAGTATTTTTCAATAGGTAAATATGACCCATTCACAGCTATGTGGATGAGAGACGCTATACTTAATGACAATCTACCTGAAATATCACGCATGCATAATTTCAAGTATTTTCCATATAGATACGGTCATTCTTTGATGGCATTTTTAGGGGGATATTTTGGAGATAATAGTTTAAATGATTTGTTCATAAGCACTGCAAAATACGGATTAGAGCTTGGTTTTATAGATGCACTCGGCGTAGAAACTAAGAGTGCAACAGCAGGGTGGCATCAAGCCCTTAAATTACAGTACAGACACGTACTAGAAGGTAAAGAAGAAAGACCTCAAGGAGACAAACTTCTGACAGGGAATACAGGTAGGATGAATCTATCCCCAGCCTTAAGTTCAGACGGAAAATATGTGGTATTCATGTCTGAAAAAGATGTGTTTAGTTTAGACTTGTACTTAGCTGATGCTGAATCTGGCAATATCATACGCAAATTGACATCTTTAGGTAGATCCAATGACTTAGACTTTGTCAATGGACTAGAATCAGCCGGAGCATGGGCACCCAATAATAAAGAATTTGCTTATGTGGGTGTAAGACGAGGTAAAAATGTCTTAGTCATAGCTGATGTAGACAGACCTAGAAGAACTAAAATTATCGATATTAAAAATCTAGATGCTTTTGTCAATCCTGTCTATCACCCAGATGGAAAAGAAATCGTCGTTACTGGATTAAAAAATGGTCAAGTCGATCTCTTTTCAATAAATTTAAGAACAGAACGTGCCACTCAATTGACCAATGATATGTACAGTGAAATTTTACCTTCTTTTTCTCCTGATGGTATGAAGTTGGTATTTTCATATGATAGAAACAGCGTAGATTTTGGACGTACCCATGGCGCATTTACATTTGACATAGCTGAAATAGACTATCCTATGGGATTTGTCAAAACTTATGATATTTTCAGAGGGGCCAACAACCTCAATCCTGTTTATGACCACCAAGGCAATATTTATTTTGTGAGTGATAGAGATGGGATGCGCAATCTCTACAAGCTTAACAAAGGAGACGGAAGGGTTTATCAACAAACAGACTTATTGACGGGGATAAGTGGTATCAGTGGGCTATCACCTATGATATCCGCATCTACCAAAAAAGACAAAGT
>DAIPYV010000200.1:0-5552 GCA_036782555.1 Saprospiraceae bacterium | reverse complement strand
ATCAGTAAAAACTATCGCACCTTCAATGGATATGTCTATGGGAGAAATTTCTACTATGTCGTATAACAATCCAATTACCACACCTGACACTGGCTGATTAAGTGGCGTAGTTACATATCCTGATATGACTATCAAATCATTACTGCCTGGATTTTCTAACTCCGACACGCTGATGGGTAAATTTTCTGGTTTACCTAATATGACTTTACCCATATCTGTAATTTTTTCTGTTGCAGTGATTCTTTTGGCCCTTGGCAAATAGGTTTCGTAAAGAATATTAAAAGTTACATGACTTCCTTCTTCCAACTTGATATCTCGGGTGTCAAAGCTTCCATCTTCTCTTGAACGGATTTCTCCTACTTTCTCTTCGTTTTGATAGACTTCTATTAAGGCATCTGCAATATTCTGTTCTAAATCCGTGACAATGCCCTTAAAATACAGTCCATCAATATTTTTGGGATCTTCCCATGTGGTTTCGTCTATAGGAATGATTTCTTCTTTTCTACAGGATACCACAGACAATATAATAGCCATAAAATATATACTCAATCTTTTCATTAGATTATGATTTTTTTGTGTTTTTAAAAAAAAATTAATTCACTTCAATCGATTGTTGCATATTATAATGATGAAGGTGCCGTAACGTTGCAAGATATAGCTTGTTTTTTATCATTTTTTGTGATTAATGTAGTTTTACCCATTTAATTATATTTACTTGGTCAATGGATGTTTTTTTTTAAGTCATTTAACTTAATAAGGTTTAAAAGTAAAAGAGAACAAACAATTTGTTTAATATTTGTTTTAATGGTCTATAATTCTAAAAATATTGTATAATTTCCCAATTTATCATTTACTTTGCACCCCCAATATCAAAAAAAAAAACATTGGATAGATGAGTTATAAATCAGAAGTGACACCCTACGGCGACAAAGAATTATCCAAAAAAGGTCAGGTGACCCAAATGTTTGATAAAATCGCGCCACATTATGATAATCTCAATCGAGTATTGTCGTTAGGTATTGATATTATATGGCGTAAAAAGGCTATCAATATCTTAGCCAAATCCCAACCTAAAACTATTTTAGACATAGCAACAGGCACCGCAGACCTTGCCATCATGGCCGCTAAAAAGATGCAACCTGATCAGATAATAGGTTTGGATATCTCAGCCAATATGCTTAATTTTGGAAGAGAAAAAATAGTGAAAGAAAAGCTCGAAAATATCATCACTTTGGAGCAAGGTGACAGCGAAAATCTTCGTTTTGAATCAGGTACTTTTGATGCTGTCATGGCCGCTTTTGGTGTGAGAAATTTTGAAAATCTTGAGAAAGGTTTGGCTGAAATGGTCCGAGTTTTGAAGCCTGGTGGTACTTTTATTGTGTTAGAATTTTCCAAACCGCGTATTTTTCCATTAAAACAAGGCTTCAATTTATACTTTAAATACATTTTGCCCGTTATAGGTAAGTTGCGGTCAAAGGATAATAGGGCATACACTTATCTATACGAGTCTGTTCAGGTCTTTCCCGATTACGATACGTTTACAAATATCATGAAAAAAGTAGGTTGTAAATCAGCCGAATATAAGGTTTTAAGTGCAGGAATATGTTGTATATATATAGGAAAAAAATAATATTGCTATCGATTTTTTGTGGATTGTTGTTTTCCTTGTCGGCTCAGAGGAGTGGAGGAGATAACCGAAATTTTAGAGATTTCAACAGAAAGGCCTATTACTTTGGTATCAATTTAGGTTTCAATAATTCTGGGTATGGCCTGCTTCACTCAAGAAATTTTATCAATAATGACAGTGTCCGTATCACTCAAGGTAGTCGGACTATAGGTGTCAATATGCACATGGTCACCAACCTTAAACTAGGTGAATATTTTGATTTTCGCTTCCTACCAGGATTCTCTTTTGCACAGCGTGGCTTCGAATACACCCCTGTCAATGACGCGCCCATCAATAGAAGAAATATTGAATCCGTATTTTTTGAAATGCCTTTCCAACTTCGTTACAAGTCCGAACCCTATAAAGATAGACGCCTTTTTGTCCTAGCTGGGATGAAATACAATTATGATGTGCAGAGCAATTCCAAATCAAGAAGAACAGTTATCAGAATAGCTCCTCATGATTTTCAATATGAAGTGGGTGTAGGGATGCAAATATTTTATCCTTATTTTATTTTCTCTCCGGAGATCAAGTTTTCGCGTGGGTTAGGCAATATTTTGATTTACGATGGATCTAATAATGAAACACGTGTCCTAGAAAATGTCGTCTCCCAGATATTTACCATATCATTCAATTTTGAAGGGTAGGGACGAGTTATACCTTTTTATTTTTTATTTATGGATATCTTGTTGCATTAAACTATTTTTGCACCATTTGTTTTGATGGTCTAATCATCAATAAAACGACTAAATTTGGCATTAAAACTTCATTTACTTTAAGAAGGGTTTGAGCAATCCTCAAATTTATTTGCATAAATATTTTCAGTTATTTGTGTTTTATTAACAATTTTATATCTTTGTGAGTAAGATGTTTTATAATTTACTAGAAGGGTGCATTTCTATTGCATTCTTTTATGTATTTTTGGCTAACTAATAAAAGATATGAACAAAACCCGATATTTGCACATTGTTTTTTCAGAACCGATACAGTCCTATGATATTCCAAAGTTTAGGGCAGCAGTCATAGAAAAGACTAAGCGCGAGTCTACACTATTTCACAATCATATAGATGATAATGCATTTATATATAGATATCCATTGATTCAGTACAAAGCGACGGACAAGAAAGCGAGTATGGTCTGTCTTGCAGAAGCCACGGAGGATATTCATTACCTACTCAAGCAAAAGAAGTTTGATTTTCGGATTGGACAGCAAGTCCACGATTTTGAAATTGATGATGTCCGGTTAAAATATGAACATATCCAAACGTGGGATGAAGATTTTAGGTATAAGTCAGAACCACCAGTCCAGTTAAGAAGGATGACTAAACGGTGTGGAGCAAAAAAGCCATACGCAATGGCTTTTTAGTGAAGGAACCGAGCAAGCCTGCGAGGGAGGGCGGGAAATCGGAGCGATTTTGCAGCTAGGAAGTAATTTTGTTAAGTACAGTAACTAAAGATTCGGAGTAGTTTATAATAGAGTTTGGCTATGTTCTTAAGTAATGGTGAATTTTCTTCAATAATAATAATAGCGTTCTATCTATAAGTTGAGAACCAATATAATGTTGGCATAATTAGATTTTAGGTTTTTTCCTTTGGTCGAAATGAGAAATGCCATATCTTGAGATTTCTTGCATGCGCTCGAAATGACGCCAGTAGTGGTAGTAAAAGTAGGAAAAAGAGGGTGACGGCAAAGCCACGTCGCCCTCTTTTTCTTATCTACCCATAATCAGGTGTCGTCACTTACAGACCAAACTTATTTTTCAAACGGCAGAAGTTGGGATAACTTATCTACAGTCTCTATAGTAATGTTATTGACACATTATAAATAAATATAATGTGTTAGTATCTAAATTTTAGTATATCGTAAAATACGTCATTGGTCTCAACGGGATAAAACTCGGTCGCATTCTTTTCAGCAATTACCTCAACAAATAGTCGCCCACTCGAAAGTAAGTGAGAGACCTATTTTGAGGTGTATGAATAACTGGTCAATATTATTCAAGAACATAGCATTTTTTATTTAACCTAAGGGTTCTCACCTAATTTTATAACGTGTATTCCATGATTTTTAAGATATTTATTATAGATATTTGATTTTTTAATATAATATCTATAAATTTGCGTTGTTTTTATTCTAATCCATCATTAGGGCTTGATTAAGAAGTACATATAATCTTTACTCCAAAAAATAAACTTCCAGGATGAGAAATCTTTTTATTTTGCTTATAATGACATTATTATTTATTGAAAATACTAATGCCCAAGGAGAGGGTCATGTTTTTAATTTAAATATTGACTCACTTCGTATATTACTAGATCAATCTAAAGAAAAGTCATTGGATTCTGATATAGAGGATATAGTCATTCACATTCCTAATCATGTAGGGAAAAGCCAGCGGTACTTTGTTTATAAATCTTCGGTAATGTCTAAGGAAATGGAAGCTAAGTATCCAGATTTTATGACCTACAGTGTGCAAGGTGTTGATAATAAATTGGCCTATGGACGGATATTTATAAGTAGATTTGGTTTGAGAGGGACACTTCATATTGGGACTTATCGTGTAGTCATTGAACCTTCAGATCCCATGGCACCACTGGCACATAAGGCATATCTTTATGAGGACAATGAGCCTTTTGAATGCAAAACTTCAGGTGAGGCCAAGATTTTGAGAGGGCAGTTTTCGGGGGCTAGATCTCCTAATGGAGCGACACTTCGCAATTATGAAATGGCTATAACCACGACGGGCGAGTTTTATCAAAACGCTAATTTTGGAAATAGCAATATGGCCCAAGCCAATGCTGCTATAACCAATATTGTCAATAATGTAAACGTTTATTGGAATGCGGAGATGTCTATACTTATATCCATCTATCAAGATCCTATTATCTTCACTAATCCTAGTACTGATCCATTTAATCCAGGCGGTTCTTCAATTTTGGGACAAACGAGTGCAGCCATTCATGCAGTCTATCCTTCAGGGGAATATGATTTGGGACATTGCTTACATGCGCGCAGTTCAGGAGGTTCAGGTATAGCCTATATAGGTGTGGTCTGTAATAATAATTTTATTCCTAATTTTGGAAGATATAAAGCAGGAGGATTTTCAAGTGGGTCCAATCAAAATTTACTTTCTGTAGGTATCATGGTACATGAGATAGGCCATTTGTTTAATGCAGACCACACGTTTAATGGATCATTGAATAATTGTGGTGTTTCTCAACATAGCATTAATTCAGCTTATGAAATAGGTAGTGGCACTACGATAATGTCTTATGCGGGTATTTGTGGAGATCACAATGTACAGAGCAGTCCGGACTTGTATTTTCATTCTAAAAGTTTAGAGTCCTTTCATAATTATGTAACTAGTACATTAGGAGACTGTTCTACAAATTCATCCACTGGCAATACGCCACCAACAGTTGATGCGACTTCTTGCACTGGACCGTACATCATACCTATCATGACTCCATTCGAACTCATAGGCAGTGGTATGGACGCAGATGACGACCCTTTGATTTATAATTGGGAGCAAATAGATGAGGATGGGGCCACAGTGAGACCGACACATGGGTTTATTGGCTCGACAGCGAGCAGTAGTGCTTTGGCGCCTCTTTTCCGAAGTGTTTTACCGTCGTCATTAGGATATAAAAGAACTTTTCCTTCTATCCAAAACGTGATCAATAACGTATATTTGAGTAATTTTGAACCATTACCTAATGTGTCGCGGTCGCTTAATTTTAGGCTGACAGCTAGAGATATGGTGACGCCTCATGCAGCCTATAGCTATGATGATATCACTATCACGGTGGATGCCACCAAAGGGCCACTGACTGTGACGTCGCCCAATACAGCCATAACGATCTCTGCAGGAAACAATCATACTG
>DAIPYV010000199.1:0-5573 GCA_036782555.1 Saprospiraceae bacterium | reverse complement strand
CCGTCTCTTGATCTGGTGGATCAGTACCTCTTAATTGTCTATAAATCTGAGTAACAGCTTCAGCTTCGGAAGAAGAAGGATCTTTTTGAAGCGTGTTATATATAATTGTGTAATCCTCTTCTAAATCTTCTTTTTGAAGTATGATCGTATCCACATCTACATCACTGATAAGATCAATATTATCTTCGTCTAAAATAACATCTCTTTCTAGGATAATTTCATTTCTTTCTATAGTAACTACCTCTCCTGTATCCTCATCTACGAAATCCTCTGACCATTTTCTTAAAACCCTAGCAGCCAACTTACGCCCTATGGCATTCTTTAGAGAATTTGCATCATTGGTAATTTCTTCAGCTAGGTCAAATAAATTAAGTATATCCCTGTCAGAATCAAAACCTATCGCACGAAGCAAAGTAGTGACAGGAAACTTTTTCTTTCTGTCGATGTATGCATACATTACAGAGTTGATGTCTGTGGCAAACTCCATCCATGCACCTTT
The DNA here is from genome assembly GCA_036782555.1 of Saprospiraceae bacterium. Lineage (GTDB taxonomy): Bacteria > Bacteroidota > Bacteroidia > Chitinophagales > Saprospiraceae > OLB9. The sequence goes on along the minus strand of DAIPYV010000199.1, from coordinate 5,074 downwards.
GAAAGGTATTACACGCGCTGAATAAATTTTAGTCCCATTTGGGTGAAATGTCTGGCTAAAGAAAACACCTGGTGATCTATGAAGTTGAGACACTACGACTCTTTCAGCACCGTTAATAACGAATGTGCCTTTGTCGGTCATGTAAGGTATATTTCCTAAAAATACATCTTGTACGATAGTTTGAAAATCCACATGCTCCTCATCATTACATGAAAGACGTAGTTTAGCTTTAAGTGGTACACTATAGGTCAATCCTCTTTGAACACACTCATCTATGGAGTACCTTGGGGGATCAACAAAATAGTCTAGAAACTCTAGTGAGAAAATATTTCGAGTATCCGCTATTGGAAAATTTTCTTGAAAGACCTTAAAGAGACCTTCATTTCCGCGATTTTCGGGCGTAGTTTCTAGTTGAAAAAATTCCTTAAAAGACTTGATTTGAATCTCCAGTAAATCAGGATATTGATTAGCTAATTTAATTTTTCCGAATTTTATTCTTTTATTATCGGCTGTATAATTTACGACTCCGTTTGACGTCATATTTGGTATTATTTGTTTATTAGCGAAATTCCAAAGAAAAACAATTAAAACTATAATTGTTCAATTAATTAACGACAATAGGCTTAACCCACTATGAGTAGTAGGTTAAGCCAGATGTCATTTTTCAGACTTAACTTCTGAAATTAAGTCTTAAAGACTTGTCATATTACTTTAATTCTACAGTAGCACCGGCAGCCTCTAAAGCGGCTTTCATTGATTCTGCTTCTGCTTTAGGCACTCCAGCTTTTAATAATGCTGGTGCTCCATCTACTAAATCCTTAGCTTCCTTAAGCCCTGTGTTCAATAAAGTTTTAACTTCTTTTACAACAGCTAATTTACTTGCTCCAGCTGAAGAAATATGTACATCAAAGTCAGTCTTTTCAACAACTTCATCAGCACCACCTGCAGCAACTGGTCCAGCTGCTACAGCTACAGCAGCTGCAGCTGGTTCGATACCGTACTCATCTTTTAATATTTGAGCTAACTCATTTACCTCTTTTACAGTAAGATTTACTAACTGTTCTGCGAATTGTTTTAAATCTGCCATTTTTATGGTTTTTAAATTTTTAAATGAAATGTTTTAATCGTGGAAGCAATTATGTAACATTTATATATAATACAAATTATATTAATTTTGTGCTCTTTCCTCAAGAGCTTTAACTAAGCCTGCCAAAGTGCCGCCTCCAGACTTAAGGGCACTCACCACTCTCTGAGCTGGAGATTGTAATAAGAATATTACATCACCAACTAGCTCGTTCTTAGTTTTCAACTTAGTTAATGCTTCTAATTGATCATCACCAAAGAAAACATCACTATCAATATATGCTGCCTTAAGAGCTGGTTTTTCCCCTTTTTTACCTCTGAATTCTTTGATAATTGTAGCAGGCAATTTACTATCATTTGAAAAGAAGATAGTACTTTGACCCTTTAAAGCTGGAAATATAGCTTCGTGTTTACTTGAATCTTCTAATGATTCTATGGCTTTAATAGCTAAGGTATTTTTGACCGTTTTAATTTCTATACCTTTTTCAAAACAAGTTCTTCTTAACTTGTTTATTTGTGCTACAGTCATAGAAGAAGCGTCAGTTATGTAAAAAAAGGATGAATTTTCAAATTTTCCTTTTAGCTCCTCAATTAATAAACCCTTATCTTTTCTTGTCATTATAATTATATTTTTATGGGTTATTTAATGGTTTTAGTGTCAATAGAAATACCAGGACTCATCGTTGAAGCCATACTTATTCCCTTCATATAAGTTCCTTTGGCTGAGGATGGCTTCATTTTCTCAAGAGTTGAGATTAATTCCACGGCATTTTCAACCAGTTTTTCAGGAGTAAAAGAAACCCTGCCTATAGGCGAATGGATGATTCCGTATTTATCTACTCTGAATGCTATTTTACCACCTTTAACATCTGAAACCGCAGCACCTACATTCATTGTAACGGTCCCCGTCTTGGGATTTGGCATCAATCCTCTTGGACCGAGTATCCTACCTATTTGACCAATTTTGGCCATTACGCTTGGTACTGCCACAATCACATCTATATCGGTCCAACCATCTTTAATCTTTTGGATATATTCGTCCAAACCTACGTAATCAGCACCGGCTTCTTTAGCCTCAGCTTCCTTATCAGGTGTACACAAAACCAAAACCCTTTTAACTTTACCCGTACCATGAGGTAATGTGACAGTACCTCTGATGGCCTGATCGGCTTTTCTTGGGTCCACACCCAATCTAATGTGTAAATCTACAGAAGAATCAAACTTCGTAGTATTTACCTCTTTAACTAAAGCTACAGCATCACGTAGAGGGTACAATTTTGTAGCGTCTACTTTAGCATTAGCTTCCTTTCTTTTTTTACTAACTTTTGCCATATTAAAGAATTTAAAGGTACAAACGTGCACTATCAGGCACTCCCTTTGTTAAAAAATAAGATTAATTTTATGCCCAAGGTTCGTCGCCAGAAACTGTAATTCCCATACTCCTAGCAGTACCCGCGACCATTTTCATTGCTGATTCAATAGTAAAAGCATTCAAATCTACCATTTTATCTTCAGCTATAGTTTTAATTTGATCCCAAGATACTGATGCCACCTTATTTCTGTTAGGAACAGCTGAACCGCTCTTAAGTTTTGCTATTTCCATTAATTGAACCGCCGCTGGAGCAGTTTTTATAACGAAATCAAAAGATTTGTCCTTATAAACTGTAATGACAACTGGTACAATTTTCCCTTGCTTATCTTGTGTCTCGGCATTGAACCTTTTACAAAACTCCATTATATTAAGACCTTTTGAACCCAATGCAGGTCCTACTGGAGGAGCTGGATTCGCTAGGCCACCTTTTACTTGAAGCTTTACATACGTTTCTATTTCTTTAGCCATCTTTTTTAAAAATTTATTTAATAATAAAATATCTAGAAGAACTTTAGGGAAGCGACCCAAGGGTCTAAAGTCTCTCTCAAATTAACTTTGTTTCTCAACCTGCATATAGTTAAGTTCCACTTCAGTACCTCTACCAAAAATCTTAACTATTACTTTTAATTTTTTCTTATCTTCGTTGACCTCTTTTATATCTCCCACGAAATCATTGAAAGGACCATCTATAATTTTTATAGTTTCGCCAACAATAAATGGCTCAACGATGGATACCGCTTCTTCTTGCGACTCATCTACTTTACCTAACATTCGATTAGCCTCAGTCTGCGACATGGGAATAGGCTGATTTTTTCCAAGGAAGTGTATAACATTTGTGATACCAGAAATTGTAGTAATGATCTCCCCAGACAGCTTTGAAGCAATTGCTTCTATAAGAATATAGCCAGGAAGAATATTCCGTTCCATGATAACTTTTTTACCATTTCTAATTTTATATACCTTCTCTGAAGGCACTAAAACTTGTGTAACAATTTCTGACCATCCCCCACGCTCTACATCAAGCACAATTCTTTCCTTGATGCTTTTTTCTTTGCCGCTGACTACTCTTAGGGAATACCATTTTTTATCTGAGGACATCCGTTTAATTTTATTTATTATTAAAGTTCATACAAAAACTTCAATAAATTACTTGATATTAGATCAAATACAAAAATGATTAGGGCAAAAATGACTGTACCAACAATCACTAGTCTTGCACTACTGAAGAGCTCTTCCCAAGTGGGCCATGTAACGTGGTTGATTAATTCCTCGTAACTCTCCTTTATATATAATCTTAAATTATCCATTTAATACAATGTTTTAATTGACAACTAAGTCCAAAAGCAGGGGAGACAGGGCTCGAACCTGCGACCTACGGTTTTGGAGACCGCCACTCTACCAATTGAGCTACTCCCCTATCATTATATAAATAGAAAAATTAAGTACTTTGAAAAGTACTTAATTTTTCATATTTTATTCAAAAGTAATAAAAATTACTCTAAAATCTCAGTTACTTGGCCTGCACCAACTGTTCTACCACCCTCTCTAATCGCAAACCTAAGTCCTTTCTCCATCGCAATAGGAGAGATTAACTTCACTTCAAGAGAAACATTATCACCAGGCATAACCATTTCTACACCTTCAGGTAATGTAACATCACCAGTAACGTCAGTTGTTCTGAAGTAAAATTGAGGTCTATAACCATTGAAGAATGGAGTGTGACGACCACCTTCATCTTTTCCAAGTACATAAATTTCGCACTTGAATTTTGCGTGTGGCTTCACTGATCCTGGCTTGATAATAACCATACCTCTCTTGATAGATTCCTTATCAATACCTCTTAAAAGGATACCAGCATTATCACCAGCTTCACCTCTTTCTAATATTTTTCTGAACATTTCAACTCCAGTTACAGTCGAAACTAAAGGCTTTTCACCTGGCTTCATCATACCGATGATTTCAACAGGATCTCCAGTGTTGATAACCCCTCTTTCGATTCTACCAGTTGCAACAGTACCTCTACCTGTAATAGAGAATACATCTTCGATAGGCATTAAGAAAGTCTTATCAACATCTCTTTCAGGTTCAGGAATTTCAGCATCAACTGCATCCATTAGTTGCATAATTTGATCTTTTGCCGTTTGATCACCCTCAAGAGCTTTAAGAGCTGAACCTTGAATAATAGATGCATTGTCTCCATCAAATTGGTAAGAACTTAAAAGTTCTCTCAATTCCATTTCAACAAGTTCTAACATTTCTGGATCGTCTACTAAATCCACTTTATTCATGAAAACAACGACATTAGGAACACCTACTTGTCTCGCAAGAAGGATGTGTTCTCTAGTTTGAGGCATAGGTCCGTCAGTAGCAGCACAAACTAAGATAGCACCATCCATTTGAGCAGCACCAGTTACCATGTTTTTAACGTAATCGGCGTGACCTGGACAGTCTACGTGAGCATAATGTCTCTTTTCAGTTTCATACTCCACGTGAGCTGTATTGATTGTAATACCTCTTTCTTTTTCTTCCGGAGCACCATCGATAGAATCATAATCCTTCTTCTGTGCCAATCCTTTTTCCGAAAGCACGTAAGTGATAGCGGCAGTAAGTGTCGTCTTA
>DAIPYV010000198.1:0-5602 GCA_036782555.1 Saprospiraceae bacterium | reverse complement strand
GTTTTTATGTCCTGCTGGCCTATGTGATGTATAAAAGGAAGATTTTTATTAAGGTGTAATAAGTAGGAAGCAATTAAAGGTTTTTTGGATAAAGTTTAAATTAAAAAAACTATTGACTTTCCTTTCTAAAAAGCTGACTTTTAAGTTTCATAAATTCGAAAATTTCTACGGCATTTTTAGTATCAATAAGGGAATCAAAATTTGGGTCGGCTTGGCAATACACAAAAAATTCTTCAAGCCGTGATTCTGGAATCTGAAGTTCTTTTAGAACTATGGAATCCCTGAATAAAGGTCTTATTGTTTCATATTTTTCCTGATTTTTATCCAAATCCACCATTTTTTTAAGGTTTTTAGTTCTACCGGATACCCTATTTAAAATTTTATGTAGGTTAATACTCAAACCCCCATCAAAAGGGCCTACCATAAAATTAATAAAGCTACCATTATCAGCTTCGAAAAGTAAGCGCTCATTTTGAGAAAGCAATGCGACATTGGCATTGGGTAGGCCTAGTGAAGAAGCTGTTATTTCGGATGAAATACGTAAGCCCTTTATATCTTTTTCTATATTCCCCGACAGGTTGTATGGTCTTATAAAAGCTTCATCCAGTTCGTTGACCAAAACTGCCAATTCAACAAATAACTCACCCCTTGAAACTATTTCTTGAGAGATTATAAGGTATTTGTTTTGAAGTTGTATTGCAGAAAAAAACAACGTATCGCTCTCTTGCACATTAATAGAGAACTTACCAAATTGATCCGTTATCGTGCCCTTTGCTTTAGTGATATTGATAACATGTATTCCATAAACATCTTCATTTGAACTTATAACCGTGCCTGAAAGCGATATAATTGGCTTTTGCGAATAACCAAAAGTTAAGATTATCGAAACAAATGCCGTGATATATGTCCTTTTGCAACTCAAGATGATTTCTTGTTTTTTTTAATGCTACTTTTAAGAAAGGAATAGGATAAATTTATAATAGTCATGTAAAAGACTAAAGGTAATATAAACCTATAAAAGTCAGAAAAACGGGGTTTAATATCGTGAATTATTAGTTCAGCAATATAATTATAAATGTTTTTTGGGAAATTAATCAACCCATTGGAATCATAAATTAATATGGTGCCAAGAACAAGAAATATAAGTATGTTACTTATTAAGCCATATAAAACTAAAAAAAGCACCTTCCGATTAGACCAATCTAAGGGCATATCATTTTTTAAGAAACCTATAAGCATCCTATTAGATTCCTTTCTAAGATTTGGAAGGCCTAGTAAATCTGTAATAATCCAATAACCATCATAGCGAAGAAATGGGTTTAAGTTTGTAAAGACCGAGAATGAAATTATAGAACTGTATGCTAAATATTCAATAACCCCAGTAAGGTGATAAATAGTTATAAGAATGGTTGCGATTAACAACTCATTATAAATTCCCGCCAAATTAACGATGACTCTTTTAGAGGGTTTTAGTTTCCAAACATCAGAGACATCTGCATACATTACTGGTGCAAGCAGATAAAACCCGAAACCTATGTCTCCAAATTTTGCGCCAAATCTCTTGCATGCTGTTGCATGGCCTATCTCATGAAAAAAAAGTACAATACCAGCAAAGACAAAATAAAACACCCATTGATTGAGACTAAGGGCTTCAAGACTAGCTTTTAGAGAATCAAACTTTATTATTAAAGTGCCTAAAACCAGGGTAGAACAAAAAATCAAAAGCCTATAAAATATTTTTTCGGAAAACAGTGGCGACAAAAATTTTGCTATTGGCTTAATATAAATGCTTTTTAATAGTGTAAAGCTTAATTTTAGATAAATCGGTTTACCTACCCTGTTAACAACGGTCTCCGTTTCAATAATTCCATATTTAGCAAGACTTCCAAAAAGCAATTTATCTAGAACGACAGGGGTTATCCATGGAGCGCCAATGAATAATTCAGATATATTTTCTAGACTCCTTTTACCGTCAACCAGTTCAAGGACATCCAAGGTATCTCTATTCACATTAATTTGATACCCATATTCTGTCTGTTTTATAACAAATTCATGATTATCAAAAGGATATACCTCAATGTTCTTGGATTTGACAGGTACTTTTTCAGATAGACTCATTGCGAGTAGTGTAATTGTAACGCTGTTAAGCAGACGGTGGTTGTAAATACTCGGTTAAAATCCTGCAAGACTATGTTAGTGCCCTTATTATCTATAGCCCAGTTTGCCACCTGATTTTCGGGGTCTACTATTTCAGGAGAAGGTATTCTCATGGAGTGGTTTTCTTTCCAAGAACCATCCTGATTTTGAGCAGCAGCTAAGTAATGAACAAGACTTTTTTCAAATATAGCACTGTATTCAAAATATTGTTTTGATTTAACAATACTCAAAAGTAATAATCCCGCATAAAATTCATTTTTAGGGACGATATTACTGCCACCTGACATTTTTTTTAATAGAGCATTACACAAGTCGAATATCTCATTATTCATTTTCGAGCAACAGGCTAAAATCAAAAACGAAATAGGGTAAATGTTACTTGTCCACCAATAAGTAGAATGGTCATTTTTCTGAATTTCTTTTAAAATATAGGATTCAAGTTTTTTTGTATTAGCGTTACTAATACCCAATTTACAGACTACTAAATATGCTACAGAACTTACACAAAAATGAGATTTCATCCATCCTTGAACATTTTGTATATTTTTAGAATTTAGGGAAATCAATAATTCGCCTTCATTTCGATAGGTACAAAAACCACCATCTTTATTTTGAAATTTGAACCATTCTTCTAGATTATCTTTATTAAAAGTAACTCCTAATGCATGTAGTGAAAGTAGTGCAAAAGATGTGGAGTCGGCATCCGGTATCCATTGCGAATTATAGCCCCAAATATTTTTATTTTCAACACGATTTGCTAATATGAATTTTTTTGATTTGATTAAATCAAATTTGGGATTTACACCAATTGACAAAAAGTAGGATACAAAAGATGTTGTCCAAACATTACTAGTACCTGCGTCATTAAAGTAGTCTATCCAACTACCGTTGGATTCTTTTATTTCGACTAAATATTGCCCAGCCATTTCAATAGATTTTTCAATTGAATACTTTTCTTTAGCCGGTATGCTTTTATTTATTTTACCTGTAGCAAAACGAATAAAACCATCAACATTTAAATTGTGACTAATTATTGTATTGTGCATTGTTTGAAGCTCACTTTGCCAGATTGGGAGTTCATAATCCCTTAATATATTAATTGATTTTCGGATATGGGATAATGCCTTGGAATAAAGTTTTCCTGCTACATTATCAAGATAGAGATGTTTTTTTTGATCTTGTAAATTTAAAGACTCGAGATTCTTTGTTGTCTTTTTTAGGTAGTATTTGGAGATATTGAATTGATTGTTTGTGTCATCTTCTTCATAATCAGAAATGTCATCTAGAATTTGGAAAGCAACATAAAAGTTCTTGTGTGATTCTAAAATTTTTTGATACTCTAATTCATAATTCTTTCCTACAAGTGTGAAGATAGCATCAATAGCAACTTTTCCAAAAGTTGATTTATAATCACATAAAGTGACATATTGCTGAAATGAAAATATCTTATGACTTAATTTATCTAATTCGTAAGCCTTCGCATATTCAAACTTTCTTTTGTTCCATGCCGTCCAAAATGGGGAATTTAAATCAAAATGGCTAGATAATATTTTAATGGTTTCTTCCTGACACACATTTGCCATAAGGAAATCATTAAAACTTCCGTTTTTTCCTTTGGTATCAAAAATGTCATCCATGAACAGAATCGATCTGTAAAACAAAAAACCTGCTATTGATAAACTATCCAATACTTTATCATCATAAAAATTGAAAACTGAATTAAATAAGTAAGGATAGTATAAGTAATAATCTGGATTGCTTTCTATAAATGTTGGATTACAAATATTCTGGGCTACTTCTTTTGAATATCCAGCATTATACAAATGCTCAAAAATGTTAGCAAGCGACCTATCTACTAGAGATTTAGAATTGACAACAAATGCATATTTGGTAAGTAGCACTATTGATGTAATTTTAGGTTAGTGTTTTTCCAGATGTGTTCAGGTGGGGTAATATTTATTTGAAAGGAGATACTGTTCAAATGATTTGTTTCAAACAAGAATATCAATCTTCTCGTTTTTTTATTTCATTTAATATTTTTTTTTCTTTTTCACTAAAAAAAAGAGTGTTACTCTCGGTCCATTCTGCAAGTTTTGGAATATGTTTGACCTGATGGTTAAAACCGGTTTTAACATTATAATTTGTATCTAGTTTTCTAGGAGTGCTAGTTTCTACCTTGGTCAATATATATTTCGCGTTCATGTTGTACGTATAGGTTTGATTGCCAAGAACACCCTCAACAATATTATCTACATCTACAAAAGATAAATGATATTTACCATTGACTTGTCGATATTTAATTAAGGCATTGGCCTCCCTTAATATAAATAAAGGTTTCCTTGATTTTTTGGGCATTGTTACATCGGTGACCTTGCGCATTTTGAAAGGGTCTTTTTTGGTTTCAATTTGCAGAATCGCCAATGTCCCACTTTCTATGAAAATAGTTCCTGAATTATTGTTGTAAATATCATCATTAGCAGGCTCATAGTCTATGATATAAATACAGTATTCCGATGATTTCAATTTGCCTTTATAACTAAACTTATAGTCCGTGATGTTATTTGCACTAAACATTCTTGTCTCTTGGCGTACCAAATCCGCATTTTGGATTATTGCAGCAACACCACCAAAAGGGTCAAGATTAAAAGTAGTATAGTTATCAGTCCTACGCCCTTGTACTATTTCTGTTTGGTAGCTTTCTAAATTGTCCTCACTTTTTTTATTATATCCTATAAAAGAAACTTCGGTTAAAGCTGCACCAATATTGTCCTCCTCTACGCTTTCCCTATAAAAGCCGTACAGATTAAATGGCTCAAATAAATAATTTTCAGGAATTCGTTTAATTGCTTTGGTTAGAGTATCTAATGTAAAAAAATTTGTTACAATTACTTCGTTTAGTTCCACAATTAAGGGACTTAAGAATATAGTGTCCTTTTCTAATAGGGTTTTTTCTAAAATCCTTTTTTTTTGGTAGGTCAAATGTGAAAACTCTAAATAGTCATAATCCCTAAAAAGTTCTTTACTAGGAAACCTCCCATTTTCATCGGTAATTGTCCCACTACCTATTTGGTTTAGAACAGTTACGAAAGGGATAAATTCTTTAGTGATAGTATCACAGACAACTTGAGCGCGTATTAGCACTGGTAAAATAAAAAATCCAAAGAAAAGTGCTTTCATAAAATTTAAAATAATGATTTCCGGAATTGTAGTACGTAAATCCGGAAATCATATGATAATCATAAATACCTAAAAGATATTAAAAGTATAACTTGCGCCAGGTTTTATATTGCAATCGCCAGAGGTACAGCCCCCTTTGGTGGTACTCTTCCATTGCCCCATCTCTAAGCGCTGTTCTAGCTCTTCTACTTTGAAATTTTTTAACTCTTTACTCTTGTCCATAATTTAAATGTTTTAGGTTATCAAACAAATTTTGTTAATAATTAAT
>DAIPYV010000197.1:0-5644 GCA_036782555.1 Saprospiraceae bacterium | reverse complement strand
GGCTTATTAATCTCATCCAATACTTCTACCAAAATATCTGAAGACTGAGATGACAAACAACCATCTCTCTCTACAAATAAAGAATACAAACCTGAATTTACTGATGAAACAGGACCTAAAACAAATCCACCGGCCTGCTCTGAAGTAAAATTAGGTCCACTCCAGTAATACTTCAGTCCATTTATGTTTTGTGTCTGTATTCTTATGGTATCTCCATGGCACACAGTATTAGGACCAAATACCAAAAGTGGCGCTGGTCTTGGTGTCACTAGTATCAATAAAGAATCTGACGAGTTAGAAAAGCAATTTTGTGATTCCACTACCAAAGTATAAAAACCATTTTGAAGATTCGTAACATTAGGTATAACTAAAGTATCATGTTTTGTTGTATTTTGACCTTGTGCGGGTGTATTCCAAATATAATTATCACCCTTAACACCGTTTTCTATAAAAATGCTCAAGTCGTCTTCCTGACAGAGGGGCTCATTTATTTGTATTTTAGGCTTTATTGGTTTCATAGTAAATGTCACCAGTTTTTCAAATATTTTTGAAGGACATCCTCTATTAAAAACAGTGAGCGTATAAACGCCTATCTTATCTGTAGTGAGACCTGTTACCACTGGATTCCTTTCTTGTGATGTAAAATTATTGGGTCCATTCCACTGGTAGGTATAATTAATATTATTAGGAAATACTGATGGCAACAACCGTATAGAATCTGTCTCTTCCATACAGTTGACCACATCTGCACTCAATGCGGTAATTTCTGGAATATCCAATACAGTAACAACAGTACTTGCATTGTTTTGGCATCCTGTAGTGGTAGTAATAGTGACTGAATAATCTCCTGGCGTGGCCAAAATTTTTGGATTAAATACGGGTGGAATATTGTTTCTAGGACCTTGCCAATTATAAGTGGCATTAGGCACAAAAGTGGCTTGTAATGTTATACTATCCCCACTGCAAACTGGTCCTGGGTTAGATATCCCTACCTGTAATGCTAAATCTATGGCGATGGCCTTGTTTTGAGAAAATTCTGACTCACAAGTTCCTTTGATTACTTTTACGGTCCAGTTTCCTTGTAATGTCTCTGAGGCATTAGGTATTATCAAGCTATTATCTTGAGTAGTCGTAAATAATTGTCCGTTAACAAACCATTGATATCTGTCCACATTGGATGCACCAGTGGCTACCATTGTAAAAATTACACCTTCACAAAAAATATCATTGCCAACAATAGTAGGTGCTGCAGGTCTTTCAAGTAAGACTACTCGTGTTACAGCTGTATCAGATGTACACCCTTTATTAGATATGAATAATTGATAATTTCCAGCTTCATTGATGGTAGAATTCATAATGATGCGAGGATTTCTTTCCCTTTCTAAATATCCATTAGGTCCTGTCCAAGTATATTGAAACCCCGAACCAACTACATCCGTACCTAAAACAATACTTTCCCCCTCACATAAAGATAAAAATGCGTTATTGACGCGTGCTGTAGGTCTAGCATTGACCGTCACCTTTACTAATGAAGATGGATTGGATTTACAGTCAGGGCCTTTAGCAATAACATAATAAAACAGAGGGCCTGTTTCTGTGGGCTTGACCACTAATTCTGGATTACTAGTAACTGACAGCAATATTCCCGTAGGGAAAATGCCTGCATACCATTCATATTCTATCTCATCACTATATCTCGTAGTCGTCAATATAAATTCATCACCTTGACAAATTTCTTCTTGATTAGAAGTCAAGATCGGGTTTGTAATAGGGTTAACATTCACCGTCACAGACCCGACAGAAACACAATCATTAAATCCTTTGACTGTGACAACATATACGCCGCTAAAAGATGCGTCCGCATTGGGTATAGTAGGGTTTTCTGTAAAAAACTCTATTCCAGCTCTAGGACCCACCCAATGAAATGTATAGGATCCTGGAACGGCATTAGGTGGCATATTGGCAAAAAGCCTTAAAGTATCGTTGGCACACAGACCTGAAGAAAAGGTAGGTTTTACTTCATAGGCTCGAGCTCTTATGACTGAGGAACAGGTAGCGGTATTTCCAGATATATCAGTAACTGTTAGTGTGACCGGTACATCTGTTCCAGATAATTGGCAATTTAGAGTATTAGGAATAACTGTCTTTGACACTATGCCGCAATTGTCACTGCTGCCATCATCTATCAATTGTGATTCTATAACTGTCTCGTCGATTCCTGTAGGATTGACAGTTAGGCTGGCATTTTTACATTTGGCTTCTGGGCTTTGATCATCTACTATATTAACCTCAAAGCGACAAGAAGCCTCATTGCCTGCTGCGTCTTCGGTATAAATAGTGACATCTGTCTTGCCTTGATTTACTACTAACGTATACAAAGAAACATCGTTTGGAATAGGCCTTTTATTTAAAATTGTTGAGCCTGAGCTACTCACAAAAAATGTCGCATCCGAATATTTCAAACGACCATTGATATAACTAAAGTTATCATTGGTGGCTCCCTGAACTAAAACATCACACGGTTCTATTTCTGCATTATTGGCTTGTGCTATAAAGGTAATACTTCCATTGCTTATCCATGAATTAAAGATATCATAGGGTATGGTAAAAGTAGTCATTGATAATCCGCAAGCATCTATTGAAGGAGAGGCTACAGATGTCATACCCAAGACTGTTCCGTCAACACCTACTATCTGAAACTGTTTACCTACCTGCGTATTATTTCCCCTAAACTCTACGGTAAGTTCTACATCTTTATTAGTATGTCTTATTGGGAAGACATTGGTAAAAATAATTTGTTTGTCACGTGCTACTATTTTTTGAGTCATACTGTTCAATACAAAAGACAACAATGATGCTTCTCTACTTACTGGCGATAGTTGATTATAAGGTCTATTAGAAGCACAATTTTCTATAACAGAAAAATTAACAGGTAACGCAATGGTATCTTGACACAAGTCTGTTTTGAGTATAGACGAGATATTTGGCGGACATTCTATAGTTGGGGCTATGTTATCCACGATATTAACCCTTGTAGTACATGTGGCCATATTTCCAGCACAATCATTAAAAGTATATTTTATTCTATTTTCTCCTTGGGTTAATAATATATCTAAAGTATTTACTATACCTAAATTAATAGAGGCACCACCATTAATTTGATAGCTCAATTCCAATACATTTTCTATATCAGTACTATATTCAAGTCTCGTCTCAATAAAGCTACTACCACAAAAATTGTTGATAGCCAAGACAGGACTTCCCGGAACTAAAAACGGCTCAAATCTTAATTCAATAAAATCATCAGCCAACCATCTTTCTACGTCAGCCAGAGGTAAGGTTAAGGTGAATGAGGCATCTGCGCATTGACCTGCACCTGTTGGCGTCACGCCTATTTGTCTACCGTCCTCATCGTAAATAATAAAAAACTCTGTAGCATCATCTATATCTAAATTGATAAGACGTACGAGTATTTCTGCATTTGTAACGGGTGGAGATATTAAACTATTGAATGGCCCTATACGTAAAGTTAAAGGATTGACTATTGCTTCAGGACCAGGAGGCGCATTAGATGTGACAGGTTCGCGAATGATGCGCTGAATAATCGGTGAGCCTGACTGACAATTATCTGTTGCTCTCGGAACAGGTATTGAAATAAATGTCTCACATATGTCTCTTGTTAATGTAAACGTATATTCTCCTTGACAGGTGATAATTTCAGGTTTTGTGGTATCAGCCACTCCAAATATAGCTGGTGATATGATATAATTGCCACAAGTATCATAAAAAACAAAATCTACCTCTACATAAGTTAGATATCCCATCAATGGCGATGGACATTGACGCGAAGAAAGTCTTGTTGGTCTCACACCTGGATAGGTATCTGTATCTGATGGATCAAAGCTTCCTTTTACCGCTGCAAAAGATTGTAGGCTTCCACATGGTGATTCCGCTCTAGCTCCACCTAAAGTATCTAGCCAATTAGACAAGAGACCTACGATATCGTCTTTTATATCACATGACAATTCTGTATTTTGTGCTTGTGAAATCAAAATGGGTGTTTTATCCTGAATAACTGCAATGTTTTGGATAAGTGTATCCTTATTTCCACAGATATCTGACACTATATATGTTCTCACTATATTAGAAATACATCCTGTGATTTGTCCTTGGTCAGAAAATGATATAGAAACAGGCGAACACGGATCCATAGAGGTGATGTAAAGACTATCAGGATATCTTGCATACAATTCACATGAAATTTCAATATCTTCATTCAATGAAGTTTGTGGTTTATTAGCATCAATCACTGTCAAGACTTGTGTGTGTGTCGAGATATTGCCGCATCTATCTGTAGCTTCCCACGTTCTTGTCAAGGTGTAGTTATAATAGCCACAATTAAGAGAATCAGATGACTGAGTACTCATTTCTGTTAACACTACATCCACTTGAGTATCACAGTCGTCTCTAACAAGCACCTCTGTTTTGGGTACTTCATGACATGGGACAGTAATATCTAATGGCGGATTGGTAAATCTTGGAGCTACATCATCTATGACACTAAAATTGTACAATGCAGCTGGCGTCAAGACACTGTTTCCACATTCGTCTATAGCGGTGAAATTTATGCTCATACCCCAATTACAAATACCATCAGGAATGGCGGGATAAGGTCCAAAATCAATATTTCCTCTTCCGCTAGAAATTCTATTGCCTGTGTTTTTATCAAATATATTGAATACAAATGTCGTCCAGAAAATAGTGTCAGAACAATTGTCAATAGCTTGATAGTTACCTTTGGCTTTTATCCAATTAATTAAGGTATCCCTTATGCCCTCTACACATGAGTAGTTGACCTGAGGTCCGTTAATTATTGTAGGAGGTGTTCTGTCCAATGCAGAAAATGTTGCTGGATAAGGTGCACTCAGATTGCCAGACGGGTCTATGGCTCTAAAGAAGACGGTGACACTTCTGTTTTTTCCACACAGGGTATCTTGTGATGCACTAAATATGGATATGGCTTGAGCCAATGAAATGTCAGTCTGCAGAGTATATTGGCCTGAATCATCGGTAAAAACAGCTCCTGCACCCTCTTGAAACCATTTGGTCAAGGAATCAATGACCGTGGTTAAGCTACATTCATAAACAGTATCTGATGGTGGTGTGACCACAAGAGGAGGCATCGTATCCTGAGATTTTACGCCTAAAAACCACAAAACAAATACTATACTAAATAGCCAACGCATAGATTACCATTCTTACATTACCAATAAAACTTACCGCAAAGATAAGAAGATATTCTCATAGAAACGAAGTAAAAGTATTTTTAACACAAATCTGACTGTTTTGACAGACAAATTGATGAGAGCAGGATAGGCTTCTTAGGAAAGAGCTGTATAAAGATTTATCAGCAAACAGTCTTGTCTAAGTCGGATTCGGATACTAAACATACCCCAATAAATTCTTTTCGTGATAGGAGACCTCAAACCCGCATTATGCATTAGAATTTCGTTATGAGAAGCTAAAATGCAATAAATCAGCTATTTATATTCGAAAAGCGTAGCACCGCTAAGTGAACGAGGTTGTTGAAGCCATACAGATGGCTCCTGACCGAAGTGAAACGGAGCTATCGCCCCGCAGCAAA
>DAIPYV010000196.1:0-5736 GCA_036782555.1 Saprospiraceae bacterium | reverse complement strand
ATATCTGGAGGTGGATTGGCCAGTACAGGCGGACTATCATCTTCAAAGCTGATAAAAACACTGGCGATATCACAGCACAGACCGGCACATGCGTCAGCTCCAAATGGATCACCTATACTAGGTACTACAAAAGGCGGAACAAAGTCCTCTGGAAAATTATAACTGTATGCCGTAAAAGTGGCGCACGCATCCCAATAAAACATATCCGATGTACCTTCAGTGACTTGCACGACGATACCATTTTCGTCCACGATGACGATATATTGATTGATTCCATCTTGGGTGGATTGACCTGTGACATTGATATTGACATTTCTATCTGGACATCCTGTAGCACTCGTAGCGGTGATATTGCCAGCATCAGGATCGTAAACCGTAATCGTGATACACTCGGCTTCTGAAGTTGGCGTGACAGGAACACATACATTACCTGCACGGACACAGAGCTCATATATCCCCGCAGTAGGAAATAAAACAGGATCAGAAGTACATGAAATACCCGAGGCATCTGGCTCACTTCCATATATTTCTGTCGCTCCAGTACCTAAATGGGTGAGAACCCACTCTAATCTTGTGGCCCCTAGAGGCGCTTGTACACAGTAATTAAAAAAATCACCCACGCAGAGTTCTGTAGGTCCTTCAATGGGTCCATCCCAACTTCCTATGAATTCACTACACTCACCACTTGTGACAATAATTTCAACATCGCATGCTGAATTACAACAACCATCTACAACTAACGAATACACCTGACCTACAACCAATCCAGTCATTGAAACATTTAGAGTTTGGGATACGTTAGCTGCTTGTGTTCTAGGTATACCACCAATACACCCATCCACCTCGCAAGCAACAGAATTTAAAGGGTTTTGCCAATCACAGCCAGGGAATACAGCCGCTTGTACGCCTCTTGAGTTGCAGAAGAAAAAACCATTATTAGGGTTAATTCCACCATGACTACAATTTGTAGCATTCAAAGTAAAATCAATATTTTCACACCATGCTACAAACCTAAACCATGTAGGATTATGAGCTGTCGTTCCTCCTCCATTAGGTGTACACATTGGATTATCTGGTCCATCATTTGGATGGTAGAATGTAGTCATTTCATAATCAAATCCGTTCAAGACATCAAATTCACAGAGTATAGGTGAAGTTTCACACCTACAAGTGTTTTCATTTCCAGAAACACAAGGGTCCGGGGGTGCGTTAATCTGCCCAATTAAGCTATTTGAAAAAGTAAAAGACAATAAAAAACAAATCGCGAAGACTATTCTCATCATGGGGTGAATATTAGGTGATTAACAAAGACTGTGCAAATATATAAAAATATCTTTACCTAGAAAGATAAATTGAGAAAAATGTTAGTTAAGTGTTAAAAATACAATCAAAACCGTCTTTAGTTGACACTTTATCTCCTTTTTTTACCAATAAATATGCAATTTTTTTTAATAAGGTTGCTTTGACTCCTATTTTTTTTTGGCTCTGTGTTGTTGTGTGTGTGTAATCACTTCGGATAATCATTGTACATGCAGCCTAATTTAGTGCTCGTTTAAACTTTATTTTCTTTTGTCATGATACAAAAGAAACAAAAAATCAAGGCTGTTTCATTTTCTTAACGCCAAAATTCATCAAAAAATGCTAAACATAAAAAACTCGCCTTTATCTTTTATCTTTCGCCTTAACTGAATTGATTATAAATGTATTACATCCGTATTTAACTTTCTTATGGCTCAAACAGTTTTCTGTTTTTAACGCATTTTTTAACGAATTTTGTCTAAAAATGAAAATGCCGGAGAATGTAAATAACGGGATTTCTAAGATGTGATACAACGGCTTTACTCTGGTTAAAAATCAAAAAACTAGATAAATTATATACTCTATTAATTAACCGGACTTTATATCAGTTTACCCACTCGATTCAATATAGAGCCTTTTTTTTAACACAAAATTTTGAAAAGATTTTTTTTAGTCGTTAAATACTGTTAATTAATCCAAAAAGGAGACTGAATCAAAATCTTAAACCAAAAAATAGAGTTATCTCCTTCGTTGAAGTAAAAAAAATATTTGTGAAGAGTATAATTACGCTGGTCCTAATGATGACCACTACCCTATTTTGGGCACAAAAGTCATATACTGTAAGTGGCTATGTAAAAGATGCTAACTCTGGAGAAACACTCATTGGCGCCAATGTGTATAATATGGACAATCCTGTCCAAGGCACATCTACCAACACTTATGGATTTTTTTCATTGACGCTCCAAGAAGGAAGTTATAATATAGGCGTTTCCTATTTAGGCTACGAAACTAAAGGATATGAAGTGGACTTAACAAAGGATGCCCTACTGAATGTCAGTCTGAGAGATGGCGTGGTCATGAAAGAAGTCGTGGTATCCGCTGCAAAAGAAGATAGACGGCGAAATGTAGAGGGCACACAGATGGGTACATTGGAGCTGCCCATAGAAAACATCAAACTCATACCAGCCATATTTGGAGAGGTAGATGTGCTCAAAGCACTACAATTACTGCCTGGTGTATTGTCATCAGGGGAAGGAAATGCTGGTTTTTACGTGCGGGGTGGAGGTCCTGACCAAAATTTAGTATTATTGGATGAGGCGCTCGTATATAATGCAGGGCACTTATTAGGTTTCTTTTCAGTATTTAATGCCGATGCTCTCAAAAATACGACTCTTATAAAAGGAAGCATGCCTGCTAATTATGGAGGTAGGTTATCCTCAGTATTGGACATACAAATGAAGGAGGGCAACAACAAAAAATTTGCCATCGAAGGTGGCATTGGACTGATATCTTCGCGTCTGACTGTACAAGGTCCTGTGATCAAAGATAAGAGTTCATTTATGATATCCGCTAGAAGAACTTACATATTGGACTTAGTACAGCCTTTTTTAAAAGGGGGTAGATTTGAAGGCACCAACTATTATTTTTACGACCTCAACACCAAGTGGAATTACCAATTTTCGGACAAAGATAGGCTTTATTTTTCTGGATATTTTGGGCAAGATGTTTTACAATTTAGACAGCCTCTACGAGACTTTTCTTTTGACCTGCCATATGGCAATAGAACGGGGACATTACGATGGAATCATTTATTCAGTAATAAAATGTTTATGAATGTATCTGCCATTTATAATGACTACCGTTTCCAATTCAATGGTGCTCAAGACAATTTTAATTTCAAGCTATTCTCAGGCGTAGAAGACTGGAATCTCAAAGTAGATTTCGAAAATTATTATAGCAATAAGCACACCTTTAAATTTGGTATCAATTATATATACCACACATTGACGCCCAATACAGCCTCTGCCTCAGATGGAGATTTTGACTTCAGAAACGATGTAAGTATCAAGTATGCCAATGAAGGCGCCATTTACTTTTTAGATGACATCAAATTCAATAACAAATGGGCTATGAATACGGGACTGAGAGTAAGCGCATTCCAGCAAGTAGGCCCGTATACTTCAAAGATAACAGGACAGCAATTCAATAATTTTGAACCTGTAAAAACATACATGGGGTGGGAACCTCGATGGAGTCTCAACTATAAAGCTAGCGATGATTTCAGTATCAAAACAGGTGTGGCATTGACGACACAATACCTACATTTAGTAAGTAATTCGAGCAGTACATTGCCGGCCGACATCTGGGTACCGAGTACAGAAATAGTTAAACCCCAGCGAGGTGTGCAATATGCTATCGGCTTATTCAAAAACTTTTTGGATGATACCTTTGAGTCTTCTTTTGAGATTTACTACAAAGATTTGTATAATCAATTGGACTATGCTGATAACTATGTCAATGATATCAACCAAGATATAGAAGACGCCTTCGTATCTGGGATAGGTAGAGCTTATGGTGCAGAATTTTTTCTTAAAAAAGCAGTAGGAAAACTCAATGGATGGGTAGGCTACACACTATCAAGATCAGAGCGCTCATTTGAAGATATAGAGAATGGCAGGTGGTATCCAGCGGTATATGACAGGACGCATGATTTGAGTGTCGTCGCCAATTATAAATTGTCCAAAAAATGGGATTTAAGTGCGGTATTTATCTATGGCTCAGGTCGATTGTTTACGCCTGTGAGGGGATTTTTCTTTATAGAACAAAACGTCAATCTTTTTTACGGGCCTAGAAACAGTGAGCGATTAGATGCCTACCATAGGTTAGACTTTTCAGCCACCTACACGCCCAACCCCGATTCAAAAAAGAAATTTAAAGGAAGCTGGAATTTTTCGATATATAATATGTACAATAGGTTAAATCCATTTTTTGTCAATTTTGAAACAGACACTAATTTTGAGACTGGCTCTAATACGATTACAGGTTCTAAAATCACAATTTTTCCTATCATACCAAGTATTACTTATAATTTTAAATGGAATCAATAATGCAAAATATATTTAAGATCATTTTTTTGTTGACAATAGGTCAATTGATGAGCTGTGAGCAGCCTTACACGCCTCCCACTACACTCGAAGACCAAGAAATCGTCATAGAAGGCTATGTAGAAGCAGGTGAGGGAAGTCAGCCAGTAGTCGTATTTGTGACTAGGAGTATTCCATTTATATCCACTATAGATGCTGGTGTATTTCAGACTATATTCCTGAGAGATGCTCAAGTAGAAGTATATGACGGATCCAAAACCGTTGTTCTCACACAGTTATGCCTGTCTGATATACCTGTAGAATTAAGAGAACAAGCAGGTCAGATACTGGGATTAAATCTTGATTCTATATCAGTGGACCTCTGTGTCTATGCTGACATAGCCAATTCAATAGATAGAAAATTTGGGGGCAGATATGACCTGAAAGTGGAAGTACAAGGAAAAACTTTGACAGCGACCACGACTATCCCTGAGTTGGTAGAATTGAAAGATTTTGAATTTCGAGAGCCTGCAGGTATTCCACGAGACACATTAGCTGAATTATGGGCAAAGATACAAGACCCTTCAGGAGTCAAAAACTATTATCGATATTTCACAGCTACCGATAGAAATCCTGGACTGATACCTCCATTCGGTTCGGTCTTTGATGATGGTTTTTTTGACGGTTTAAAGGAGTTACCAATTCCATTTCCTAAAGCACAGAGGCGCGGTCAAGACTTTGATCCAGATACTTTTGGGCTTTACCATAGAGGTGATAGTATTCAAATAAAATTCTGTGGAATAGACTTTGACCACTATGACTTTTGGCGCACAAGAGATTTTGGAGCCAACTCTGGTGGTCCTTTCGCATCCTACACCCGTATTTCTACCAATATCAATGGAGGACTGGGCATTTGGGGCGGCTATGCTGTAGCCAACTATAGACTATTGGTACCACCGAAGTAAGCTAGTAATAAGCCCCTCCTTATTATACTTCTTAACGAGAGATTATTACCTTATTAAATCCAAAAGATGTATTAGTTTGACATTGTAATAAGTACATACCTTTAGGTAGCGACGAGACATCAAGCTTGAAATTATCCTCACCATTTAATGACCAATTCATAAGCTGATGTCCATTCAAATGAAACAATTTGACGTTTTTGATTTCCCCGATCCTATCTACTAGTTCCACATTAAGGAAATCACTAGCCGGATTAGGATAGATGTGAATAAGGTTATTATTTAAAGTAAGATTTTCTGTTGAACTAAAACCAATGACAGACTGAATGGCTGCCAATGCATTGGCTTTACCATGTCCCCATTTGAGATGACCTTCTTCAGGTAAAACGCCG
>DAIPYV010000195.1:2409-5893 GCA_036782555.1 Saprospiraceae bacterium | reverse complement strand
TTAATGACGCTGCTTCAACTAATCATGTCAAAGAAATATTTTTTCGTCAATTTTTAGGTTGGAAAAACTTAGGAGATGTCAAGTTTCAAGATGGAAAAAAAGCCACTACTACACTTTATGACATTAGGCGTTCCAGGGCTTTTATGGGAAATAATTTAGGCTTACATATACCAGAAGGCGCCATAATAAATGGTATTTCTCTCTTTGTCACAGGCCAATCTGATCGTTATCAAGATGTGAGTGAAGTGGAGATTTTGCTCTTAGATCAATATGGAGAACCCAAAGGAAACAATAAAAGTAACGATATAAAACTACAAAAACCATGGCAACCTAAAGCTGATGGAACAGACAAAACATGGTGCTATGGATCGAATTCTGATACTTGGGGTGATATATGGACTCCTGAAGATATCAATAGTCCAAATTTTGGATATCAAATTCAACTAAGAACCATTGCTAATGATACCGTAAATATTGAAATAGACAAAATAGAGATAGTTGTCCATTATACGCCAGCATATTCATTTTGTGATGGTAAATGTTTGACTTTTTATGTGGATAAATTTGAAAGATATAAATCTTATGTTTGGGATTATCCTGAGGGATTCAGAATGGTATCACATACTACAAAACACCAGACTATAGACTTAGATATTGCATATGCAAATTTTGGACTTTATGAAATTTGCGTCGATGTTTTTGATCACAATAATGCATTTGTGGAGAGGTGTTGCCGGGACTTCCTGTATCAAGATTGTAATTCTTCTGAAATTAGTGGTGTAGCGTGGTTGGATTTGAATAATAATGGTCTACGAGATTTTTCGGATGATATCGTACGTAACGCAAGAGTAAAACTATTTGATAAAGATAATATTCAGATTGCAGAAACACTGACAAATAACAATGGTCAATATGAATTTAAAAATCTCACTAACCGGGAATATTATCTAAGTATTGATACCTTATCATCTACTGTTTTTGTACCATTAAATGGATTAAACCCTGATATTAATAGTGATATTACTGGTTTGTTTGGCCCTGGTACTACAAGTTTAATCAACGTTGAAATTGGTAAAAAATACAGAAATATTGATTTTGGATATACACCACTGATAAATTTTGGTGATTTTGTGTGGCATGATATCAATTATAATGGACTTCAAGACGCTAATGAACCAGGTCTAGTTGGTGTGGAAGTAAGACTGCTTTCTAAAGACAGTACAGTCGTAGCCCAAACAACTACTGACATTAATGGTAACTATAAGTTATCAAATATTCCCGCAAATCAATATACTTTTCAATTTGTTGTCCCTGATGGATTTTTGTCTACTTTTATTGATGGAAGTAATGATAAAAACTCTAAAATAAATGCTCAGGGTTTTATTCCTTTACAACAGTATTCAGAAAGAGGGGATAAGTTCAATTTAGATGCAGGATTTTATCAACAAGCAACCATCGGGGATTTTGTATGGGAAGACCTCAATGGTGATGGCCTTTTCCAATCCAATGAAACCCCTTTATCAGGTGTTAAAATTGATTTGTTGGGTCGTGATGGTCGTGGGACACAAGTGAGTCTTTCTACTGTTTCTAATTCATTGGGATATTATCAGTTTGAAAATCTGAATCCAGGTACTTATTCCTTGACTTTTGAAGCACCATTGGGATATCAATTGACTTTATCTAAAAAAGGTGATGATAGTATAGACAGCGACCCAATTGATGGAGAAGTCAAAAATATTGTGATAACAAGTGGCGAAAGTTTGCAGGAATTTGATGCAGGATTTTTCCGACCTGTTAGTATCGGTGATTTTGTTTGGGAAGACCTCAATGGGGATGGTATGCAAAACAATGGAGAACCAGGCATAGAAAATGTCAAAATCACTTTATTTGAAATCTTAAATGGTGACACTCTCCTCATTACTAGTGCACAATCTGATGGCGATGGTTCGTATATTTTTGAGGACTTAAAACCGGGTACATTTTATGTTCAGTTTGAAGCGTCATCTAATTATTTTACGACAATTCAAAGTGCAGGTACCAACACAAGTTTAGATTCAGATATCAATACGGATGGTATCACTCCAACTTTTGATGTCATTTCTGGAAGTCAAAACCTCAACATAGACGCCGGTCTCATCCAAGGCGGTGTGATAGGCGACTTCGTATGGGAAGACCTGAATGGAAATGGCGTGCAAGAAACGGGAGAACCTGGCATAAGTGGTATAAAAATCACATTATCAGGCACGACAACTGCAGGAAATGCTATTTCATTAGAGACCACAACAGATGCTGACGGAAGATATACATTTACAAATATTTTCCCTGGAACATATCAAATCACAGCGGAGCTCCCCAATGGTTATGTGTTTACACCATCCAATCAAGGAGGAGACACAACCCAAGACTCTGACGGCATCAATGGCGTAGTATCAGGCATTTTCATACAAAGTGGTGAGACGAATACCGCTATCGACTTCGGTATGTATCGATTGTCAAGTATAGGGGACTTCGTATGGCAAGACCTCAATGGCAATGGTATTCAAGATGCTAACGAACCAGGTATCAGCGGTGTGAACATGACTTTGACAGGAATAGATGGAACAGGTCAAGTGGTCAATGAAACTACAACAACAAGTGCCAACGGAAATTACCAATTCTCCGATTTAAACCCGGGGAATTATCAAATTTCAGCACAAGCCACCAATAATTATATAGCTGTACCCAAAGGCATCGGTAACGACAGAAACACAGATTCCGACTTTGAAAACGGTGAGACAGACAACATCGTCATCATCAGCAATACCAATAGAAACGACATAGACGCGGGATATTATAGAGTGGGAAGTATTGGAGATTTTGTATGGGAAGACTTGAACGCCAACGGACTTCAAGATGCCAATGAGCCGGGAATATCAGGTGTGACTGTGACATTGACAGGAACAACAGGATTGGGGCAAACTGTCAATGAAACTATTGAAACTGATGCCTCAGGAACTTATCAATTTACCGATTTAGCACCGGGAACATATCAAATATCTATTAATGCGCCACAAGGCTATGAATTTACAAACCCAACTTTAGGAAATGATATCAACATAGATTCTGACATCATAAATGGTATGATACAAAACATCATCCTTTTTAGCGGACAGACCGATAATAGTCGGGATGCTGGATTATTCAGACGTGGCAGCATAGGGGATTTTGTATGGGAAGACCTCAATGGCAATGGCTTGCAAGATGCAGATGAGTCGGGTGTAGCTAATGTAACATTAACATTGTTTGGTACAAATGGATTTGGCGAAAGCGTAACCCAAAGTACAACAACAGACAATACTGGAAAATATTTGTTCTCCAATTTGATACCAGGAGCGTATGAAATCAATATAGATTTGCCACAAGGTTATGCATTGACATTGGCCAATAGGGGAGATGATACTGTCAATTCAGACTTTGACAATGGAAAATCTAGTGGTATCACACT
>DAIPYV010000195.1:0-2399 GCA_036782555.1 Saprospiraceae bacterium | reverse complement strand
ATGGACTCTGATTTTATGGGCAGTATGTCAGATGTCATCATTTTAATAAGTGGTCAAAATAATTTGGATATAGACGCAGGTTTTACGCAAGGGAGTAGCATAGGCGACTTCGTATGGGAAGACCTGAATGGAAATGGCGTGCAAGAAACGGGAGAACCTGGCATTGCCAATGTAGAGCTAATATTAATAGGTACTACAACTGGTGGACAATCCATCAATAATATAACCACAACAGATGTCAATGGTCAGTATCAGTTTATTAATATCTTACCTGGAGATTATACTTTAAAAGTCAATATACCATCTGGAAATGCGCCTACTTTAGCGCAGGCAGGTACAGATAGAAGCCTAGATTCAGATTTAAGCGAAACAAGTGATGAAATAAACTTTACCATACTCACAACTGGTGGTAGAAGTGATATAGACGTAGGGTTGATAAGATTGGGTTCTATAGGAGACTTAGTTTTTGAAGACGATAATTGTAATGGACGACAAGACGCTGGAGAGAGAGGTTTAGATGGAATAAAAGTGATATTGACAGGTATTAATCATTTAAGCACTTTTGTGGACTTATCAACTACGACAGATACGAACGGTAATTATTTATTTTCAGATTTAAGACCTGGTACATATCAAGTTGGTTTTGAATTGCCAGATAATTATGAGCTTTCAGCAGCGTTTATTAATCAAATAGT
The DNA here is from genome assembly GCA_036782555.1 of Saprospiraceae bacterium. Taxonomy (GTDB): domain Bacteria; phylum Bacteroidota; class Bacteroidia; order Chitinophagales; family Saprospiraceae; genus OLB9. The sequence goes on along the minus strand of DAIPYV010000195.1, from coordinate 1,704 downwards.
ACTTAGTAGTGGTGAAAGTATTTTAAATATTGATGCACCTGTATTTAGGCGCGCGACCATAGGTGACTTCGTTTGGAATGATTTGAATAAGAATGGTATTCAAGATGCCAACGAGCCAGGCATAGCCAATGTAAAAGTAATACTTTCGAGTCATAGAAACACTGATAAACAAGAGTTTATTACCACGACAGATGTCAATGGTTTCTATGAAATAACGGGTTTAAAACCAGATGTTTTTGATTTGCAGTTTGAAATTCCTGAGGGACTTTTAGCCACCAATAGGACTGTAGGAAACGATAGATTTTTGGATAGTGATATAGAATCAGATGGATTTGTAAGAGACTTAGCCATCATCAGTGGTATGAATGACATGTCTATCGATGCAGGATTTTATTCATTATCCAATGCCTCCATTGGGGATTTTGTATGGGAAGATTTGAATGGCAATGGTATTCAAGATCCTGACGAAATAGGAATTCCTTTTGTTGATGTTGAATTGAGAGGTACGACTAATTATAATCAGAATGTCACACTTCGGACACAAACTGATTTTGATGGGTTTTATCTTTTTGATGATTTGTCAGCGGGTACTTATCAAGTGATATTTTATGCTCCAAATGGCTATTTATTTACTACGTCTAATTCTGGTGATTTCACGTTGGATTCAGATGTTCTTTCCAATGGTGGTAGTACTGATTTTATTAGGCTGTCCAATGGAGAGGAAAATATGGACATTGATGCTGGTTTGTATCAGTTGGGGTCTATTGGAGATTTTGTTTGGTTAGATTCAAACAAAAATGGATTACAAGATTCAGATGAAGTAGGCGTTGAAGGGATAGAACTTTTCCTCAAAAATTCTGATGGTAATTTTATTGATACTAAGGTATCTGATGAAAATGGATTTTATTCCTTTATTGATTTAATTCCGGGCCAATATTATGTAGAAGCGGCTGATATTCCATCAGATTTTGGGTTGTCCATTATCAATAATTCCAATAACAACCTCAATTCTAAATTTGAAATCAATAATGGTACACCACGCACCGAAGTGTTTGATTTGCTCTCTGGCGACTTTATCGAAAATATTGATTTAGGGTTAATATCTGTATTTGCTAATGTATCTGGCTTCGCATGGTTTGATACTAATGGTGACGGGGTAAAAGCTAATGATGAATCTTTTTTAGAAAATATCAAGGTACATCTCATAAATTTGTCTGGTGATACACTGCAGTCAGTTAATACTGATATTGAAGGTAACTATGAATTTGAAAACATTTCGCCTGATGATTATCGTATCGGCTTTGAAAGAGTTTCAGACACGACCTTTACTGTTCCTAATGCTCCAGGCAATGTATTGTCCAATTCGAAAGTAGTTTCGTGGGAAGATGGTTTGACCGATGTCATAACATTATCTAATGGACAAGGGCAATCGGGAATTAATGCAGGTTATGTTGAATTTTCTTCAGTAGGAGATTTTGTCTGGATTGATGTCAATGAAAATGGACTTCAAGACGATGGTGAATTGGGTATTAATGGCTTAAAAGTGTGGTTAATGTCGGATAATGGTATGGCTTTGGACTCTATTTTTACAGCTTCAAAAAACAATTTAGCTGGTTTTTATACCTTTGATAAAATGAGATGGGGGTCATACCGTATAAAGTTTGATTTGCCTAACAATTTTAAATTTACCGACAATGTGACGAC
>DAIPYV010000194.1:0-5955 GCA_036782555.1 Saprospiraceae bacterium | reverse complement strand
AAATCCTTAAATGCTGTGAGAAGTTTTTCTCCTATCTTTTTTAATATGATTTGACCAGCTTTGACCATTTTTGCTTTATGACAGGCAAAGATAGTAAATGTTGTTTATTAAGTGATATAATTTGTTTTATTCTTTTTTTACCGTAAATAGATGATTGTACCCTTTTACAAAGCTCGAATGACCCGGATACCATTTTGATTTTTATTTTTTGAGAGATATTTGTCTAAGGGTAGGGTAGAGACTTCTACTTTACCTGATGATTGTGAAGCATGCAGCAAATGCGCTTTACCATTAGAAATCTTAATAAATCCTGTATGTACTATGTCCAAGCCGCCAATATCGGTTGTGATAGCGATAATGTCTCCATCTTTGAGCTGGTGTTGTATAGATAAAACCCGTTCTTTAGGTATATAATAGAAAGAATCTTGAGAAATCGATTTTTCGTAATCAGCCATCTTTATTATATCTTTATCTGACTTTAATAAGGGATACTTTGTAGCATTATTTGTCATAAAATTGATAGTCTTTTTATGTGGTTTTCCACCTAGTTTTTGACTTATCTCATTCAAAAAAGGCCATTGGGTATTTTGCTGTATCCATTCTGAAAAATAGTGGATTCTGGATAAATAACCATTGATTTCTCCTTGCCTATATCGGAGTTTTTGGACATTGGCTTCTAAACTAGTATTCCAATGTGTTTTTTTTACTTGATATAGGGATAAGGCTAAAATATATTCTACAAAAGTCACACAATCAAAGGCATCCGACCTACAGATGAGTTTTTCTGCTTCATTTTGATCTAATGTTCCCGCGACATAGGGCGTACCCACATAATATAAGGCATTACTCATGATGCATTCCGATAAAGTCTGACACCTAATATCATTCTCAGATGAAAACAAAAGGAAGAAAAAAATATAAAAAGGAAATTTCATCAGTATATTATTATATGTAAACGGTATCATAAACTATCAACACCTTTAATCAATAGATGTTTTTGTAGAGATTTGTTGCAGGTTTGAAGTTTGTTTTTAAGAACTTTTTATCTTTAGATTTATTTTCATATAGGTGCGGAAATAAGTTTTAAAACAAAAGGAGAAGATGGATAGCATAAATAGAATAATTGGTAGATATAAGGGGGCACTATCAGGGCCATTGATTGTTATCTTTGGTGCTATGCATGGTAATGAACCCTCAGGTATTTTGGCTTTACAAGAATTGTTTAAAAGAATAGACGCTATAAAAGATACAGCACACGACTTTGTATTTAGAGGTGAAATAATTGGTTTAATTGGAAATGTACAAGCCTATAGGGCTCAGAAAAGATACATAGAAAAGGATTTAAATAGAAGTTGGCATTTTCATGAAGTGAGACGTATATTGGATACATCAAAAAATCAATTAGTGAATGAAGATATTGAAATTTTTGAAATTGTCAGTTTGATCAATAAGCTAGTAGACCCACCAGAACATGAAAAAATGTATGTTTTGGATATCCACACGACCTCATCACATGGTGCTGTTTTTAGTATCGCATCAGAGTTTGCCAATAGCATAGAGGTAGGTTTGGATATGTGTGCTCCTGTGATCTTGGGACTAGGCAATGATTTATCAGGGACGAGTCTTCACTTTTTTAACGAAAAATATCTCAAAATACCTACCACGGCATTAGGCTTTGAGTCTGGACATCATGATGATGAGTTGAGTCCTCATAGAGCATTAGCGGCTATAACTAATTTCTTGAGATCTATCAAAGTAATTGACCCTGATGTCATCAAACGCGAACATGACATTTTGCTGACAGAGTCAACGCATCACTTACCCAAAAGATTAAAAATCACATACAGACACCAAGTAGATAATATAGATTTATGGGAAATGAAGAAAGGATATATTAACTTTCAGCCCATCGTTAAAGACGAATTATTAGCCCATTATGATGGGTTGGAGGTTAAGGCTCCTCATGATGGCCGGATATTAATGCCATTATACCAATCGCAGGGCCAAGATGGTTTTTTTATAGTCAAAGAAGTCTTTTAGTGTTAAAGTTTTATTAAAAGAATATTAAGGTGCACTGTAATTAAACAATACATTAAAAAAAACTATTAATTTTGTGTTTGATTTAATAAAGAAATTTTTGACATATGTTCAAAAGGTTTTCCTTTCTTATTGCAATAGTTTTTACAGTTTTCGCCGCCACTGCACAAAATAAAGTACGTTGGCAGTCTTGGGACGTGGCCACTGAAAAAATGGAAAAAAATGATAAAAAGTATTTTATCTATCTTTACTATGATGGATGTAGGTGGTGCAAGTTTATGGAAAATCAAACATTTCATTCAGACCATATAGCTAAATTTATAAATCAAAATTATTATGCTTTTAGGCTCAATGCTGAGAGTAATGAAAAAATAGTACTTGGGAATAAATCATTCACCACAGTCCGAATTGGTAAATATGACTTCAATGAATTGGCTGCTGAGTTGACAGGAGGTCATATGTCTTTCCCATCTATTGTTATCTTGGACGAAAATTTTAAGAAAATAGGTATTCACGACGGATATATAGATAATGAAAAATTTGAGATGTTACTCTCTTATTATACAGGAAACTATCACAAGACCACGATATGGCACAAGTTTGCCGGCAGTTACTGCAAAGACCATCATTTTAATACTTTGGTGAATGATAAGTATTAAGATTACCCTCACATACAGGAAAGATGTAGCGCCTGAAGCTATTTTTTTTAGCTAATTTGTTTCTAGTCTGCTTCTCTATCAAAATATATTTATTTGCTTTCCCGCTGGATTTTTTTTAATGAAGTGAAATGTAAGATAAATATGTATCTACTGCATGCCTTGCTAACTGTTCGCCATGAGTGGGACTCTACTAAATCAAATGGCAAAGGTGAATACTATCTGAATATGCAAAATACTACTTCTGATTTAGTAAATTAAAGCCCATGTCATTTAATTATATAAGTCTTATACGTTAATTACCTATTCAAATGAATATAATTGATAAAGTTTATTGACCGACGACATCCATAAAAGATGCAAACAAATGGAAAATATTAGGCAATCAATCAATACATAAACAATGTAAGGTATCAGTAAATTGGATAAATAAATCAAAAAACATACAAAATAAGAGTTTTTTATGCCTAAAAGTCACTACAATGTAGTATATTTGCGGTTATTATATTATTATTAAATTATTTATCTACCATTAAATTAACAACTTATGAGAAAACGTTTAAGCTTTATCGCTACTTGGATTTTGTTTGTCTCCTATGCTTCACTTTATGGTCAAACTTACAGGAAATATAATACTCATGAATTTGAAGAAATTGTATTCCAAAAATCAATGGACAGTCTGCGAATTGTCGAAGAACAATCAAAGTTTAGAAGGTATTTCATCGATGATTTTGTGTTAAATCATGAAATATCAATAGTATCACTGCCTATTGTATTCAATATTGTGGTAGCTGAAAATAAAATTCCTGATAAACAAATCATTTTGGGCCAAATAGATGCCTTAAATAGAGCTTTCAGAAATAAAATAGGCATGCCTGAAGATGATTATTATCGTGACTATGCAGTCGATGCAGAAATCGAATTTTGTCTTCCTTCATATACAGACGAATTTGTTAGAATATTGCCTACAGAAATCCGTTTTCGACCCGATGACTTTACAAGTATGAAAAATACTGAATTAGGAATCGACGCCTTTAAGCCAGACCAATACATAAATGTATGGGTAGTAGATATAGAAGATGATATCAATAATGAGTTTTATTGGCTCAATGGAGGTTTTGCTCAGTTGCCATTTAGGGATTCTAAGACAGATGGTATTGTCATAGATATTGATTTTTTTGGAGCTAATGAAAAAAGTGATTTCTACAAGGAAGGATATACTTTGGTACATCTTTTAGGAATATATTTGGGCTTAGGTCCTTTGGAGGGGTTTTCATATGATGCTTCAGATTTTGTAGATGATACGCCCTTGAATAATGGACCTTCGATAGTATGTTATGAGCAAACAGAGGTGAGCTATGTGGCCACAGGTACTTTTGGAAACGAGCGTCGAATGACAAGAAATTTTATGGATAATATACCTGATGATTGTGCTTCTATGTTCACATTAGGACAAAAATGGCGTATGCATGGTATATTGAGCAAAGAAGGGCCAAGAGGGAGCCTTTTGACGCTCAACGAAAATCCATGTAATAACGACGGGGGTGTCTCCACTCAAGACGATGACTTCAAGTCTAGAAATATAAAAATATACCCTAATCCTTCATCAGATAGAATTACCCTAGAAGTGAATAGTACAGATATGATAGCTGATCAATCTATCAGCATGACAGTCATCAATACTCTAGGAGCCATCATATTCCAGGAAAACATAAATTACCAACATGAGATTGATGTTCAAGGATGGCCCTCAGGTATCTATATATTGGAATTAAAAAATGCAAATTGGACGGCCACCAAAATGGTAAAAGTGGTCAAGTAAATAATTTTAAGTTGATTTTTGGTTGTGTCACATCATGGGAACAAAATATTGTGCTCTTTGGCATGGCTTTGCAATAAAAAAATCCAGATAAATAGGAATGCCTATTGACAATGCTTTTGTAAACAGAATTAAATTTTAAAAACAAACATATGTTAAAATCAGGATTAGTTTATTTTACAGTTTTTTTTAAGCTGTCAAAGTTACAATAATAAAAGTAATGATATAATAGAAAAAAGAACCAATAGCGATTTCCCAAAGTTAGAAAACACTAAATGGCAACATAAAATAAATGAAAGTTGTATTAATTTTTTATATTTTTATTTGGATAGCACTACCTTATATTACAGTTGTGAGATGGAAGATACTTTTTATGGGAAATATTTTGTAAGTGGTGACACTCTACATATTGAGGAATATCCTAGAAATAGTTTGTCTTCAAATAAAGATATGATTTGGTCTGAGTATCCTAAATTTAAATAATAGTGAATGGAGAGAAACTCAAATTTATTGAGAGATTTTCCTACCATATTCCTAAAGAAATTTGGATAAAAGATAATTTTGATTTTGATGAAGACTTTCTTTTCGAACAAGTAAAATAGTATATGCTTTCACCCCATGCTGTCCCATGCTAGTGCAAGTTTGCAACTTGTGCTTTTCATCACTCAAAAATCCTCGGCCCACCTCACAACACCAGCTAAGAGCCCGGCCATGATGGCGATGCCGCCTCCATTCATAAATTCATGCCCATGGATGCCAGTGCTTTTGGATTAGGATATTTTAATCAAGATTATTTGTCCATAGCGGGCAGCACATTACACTTCGACGACCACTGGAGTCAACTCTTAGACCCATCATCTTTTTCTGGAAGCCCTCGAAACCTCTACAATGGCAATATTTCCATCATGTACACCGACCATAAAGGTAGGCTATTAGACGCCAACAACAGCCCTTTGGGCAATAGCGCTTTCTCTTACGAATACGACCAACTGCACAGAATCAAAAAAGCCAAAAACTTTGATGTCCTCTTTGACGGTAGCACCCCCAAATATATTCCCCATAGCAACTTCCATACAGAATATTCCTATAACCCCGATGGCAACCTTCTGACCCTCAACAGGCGTGGAAATAATGGCACAACTGACCCTATGGACAATCTGACCTATACCTATGGCAACGCCAATAGGCCCAATCAACTCACTAGAGTCGTTGACAATGCGACTGCAGCCACCTATGCCACCGATATAGATGGCACACACGAATATGAGTATGATCTCATAGGCAATTTGACACAAGAAGATGACAATGGAAGTCCCAGATTTATCCAATGGGACGTGTACAATAAAGTCTCATTAGTGGCATCATTTGGGCATGGTACAACCACCTTTACCTATGACGCACAGGGCAATAGAACCACCAAAACCAATATACAGCAATCTCTCA
>DAIPYV010000193.1:0-5997 GCA_036782555.1 Saprospiraceae bacterium | reverse complement strand
CTCCTATTACCGCTAATCCGGCTCCTAATGCTGCTAATTTCATGATAAAAGATTTTATGAGTGTTAAAAAATAAAAAACTCTAATAATTAATGATGCGCGCCCTCAGCATGGTGTTCTTCCACCGCTGCCCCTATGTAGGATGCTGTCAATATAGTAAATACAAAAGCTTGGACAAATGCTACGATGATCTCTATGGTCATCATAAACATGGTCAATGGAATGGAAACCACAGTTCCTACCAAACTACCTCCTAAGCTTTCGCCAGATTTACCAAAAATAAATATCAATCCAATAAAACTTAAAATAGCTATATGTCCAGCTGAAATATTACCCGCTAAACGCAGCATGAGTGTCAATGGCTTAATAAACAATCCCATAACTTCCACACATGCCAACAATATCTTTATAGGAATAGGGACACCTGGCATCCAAAAAATATGACCCCAATAGTGACTATTGCCATTGATATTGACTATAAGGAACACTATTATGGCAAGTACCATGGTTACAGACAATGTACCTGTGACATTCACACTCCCCAGAAAAGGAACTTGACCCCATAAGTTCAAACCCAAAATGAAAAAGAAAACACTCATCAAAAATGGCAAGTACTTCCTATGTTTATCTCCAATAAATGGAATAGCTACATCATCTCTTATAAATAAAAACATAGGCTCCAATACCGCTTGAAGACCTTTTGGGGCTCTTTCGGGATTAGTTTTATAAGCTTTGGCAGCTGAGGAGAACATCCAAAATAAAAAGAGAGATACCAGAATCATCGACACTACGTTTTTCGTAGGTGAAAAATCGTAAAAGGAAGTAATCCCGCCTCCAAGAATACCTCCATCGATAGCTGATCTGGCATCTAATCTATATTCTTTGCCCTGATATAAGGCATAATTTACGTCTACACTTTTCCCATCCTTATCTTCTACTTTGTGGGCATAACCCTCTATTTCGACAGAACCTTGAGAAGGAAAATCACTTTCCATCACTTTATAAACACTACTGTGGTACATCACGTATCCATTATATGAGTGACCTCCATCATCGTGATGCCCTGGATTGAACTTACCTGAGCTAAATACATCCCATCCTTTGGAGGGCGCATAGACCACTACAGGGAGGGGTATTCGGACAAAATCCAAAATAGTATAGACATTGGCATCACTGATATGATGTACAGCTGTAGCACCAGGATCAAACTCACCTCCACCACCTGCGGCGTTGATATTAAGTGTTCCTATGAGCAATAAAAGTATATAAAAGTATCTTGATTTCATTAAATAGGTTTATCTATTTTGAAAATTTGCCGCAAAGGTAAGAAAACAATATAATTTTAATAGGTAATTTTCAGTTTATTTTATTGGATTTTTTAATATTTTTTGAAAGTCATTTTTAATACACTGAGCAAAGCATCAAAAAATGATGTTCTAAATTATAGCTTTCTACCAAATTTTATTTATTTATCCGCAAAATAAGGGGATAAAACGAAACAAAATTTGGAGGAGTTTTGAGTTTTGAGAAATTTTCAAAGATTTAGTTTTGCGCTTTTTTGAAAAGCACAATGGAGACCACTGATTTGGGATCTTAGTCGATGCTAGTGACATAAATATCTAAGACTTGACGATAAAACACTTTTTTAGCATAAATATTCTTAATATGTTCGTCGAATGTGTACTTTACCTTCCAAAACAAAACTGCCATTCGTTCCTGTGTTAGCCACACAGTCTCACCTTCAAAATGTACATCCACCGAAACCTCCTCATCTTGTGTTTTAAAGAGGTTCAATGAAGAGTTGTTCTCTATGTTTTCATCCTTTTATATTCTTATTGTGCTTTTGTGGAATTTTCAATGATGGCGATCTCCTCCTCTGTCAATCCATAAAGCTCATAGACCAGTTGGTCGATTTGGGCCAATATAGTATTGTCTCCATCTTTGATTTTCTGAATATAACTTTTACAGGTTTCTAAAATACCTTCATCCACCTTATTTACCTTTATTTCTTCCATAAAAACTTTACGAAGTTCTCTTGTACCACCAAGTAGTTCGGGAAAATTATCCTTGAAGCAATATGCCCATAGCTTGCTGTTAAAAAAGCAAGTAAGCCATTCTATTTGCTCACCCGTAAGTATAAAAACTTTGTTGTTACTATAGAATCCTTGATCATCGTAAGCAAAATTTAAAAATTTTGTCATTTCTGGATACATAATCTTTGGTTTTTCGAAGTCTTGCCAATAGGCACAATTTCTTAAATTATGTGGTGTTCCACCTTTATCGTACCTTTTAGACAACCCAGGTTCGAATTTATCGAGATACTTTTTAATTGCAGGATATTCATCAATATTGATTGATGATGTTTTGTCAAACCCATTATGAGAACCTATTAAATACAAATTTTCAAATTTTAACTCATACTTTTGGATATCTCGTCCTCTTACCATACGTTTAATTAAGTATTTTGATTTAGGATCTTCACTTATCAATTGTTCTCTTGTCTCTTTATTAATAACAAACGCTTCGTTGAGTCCGGTTTTGATTCCATAATTGATGACAATATCCCATGCTTTCAAAGGTATGCCTTGCGATTCGACTTTATCTTTGATCAGTAGAATATTTCCCGATTGAAAAGACCATGTACCTTCATTCAGCGTATTTTGATTAATTTTTGTTACGTTTTCTGAGACATAATTTTCAAATTTATTAATAGTTAACTGATCTTTTTGAACATTAAGGTATTGGAAATCTGCATCTTTCTCCTCTGATTTTACATACCCTAAAATCGCTGCATCTACCGTGGCTTCATCAAATACCGGAACACCACTAAAATCAAAAAAATGAGTTAACTGTGTATTATCTAATAAAAACTGACGCATCACTTTTCCATAATCCGCTCGTGTAAATTTGTTGGAAATTATAAACTGAAAAATTCCGTTAGGTCTCAAAATATCATAAGATAATTCCACAAAATAGGTTAATAAATCCGCGATTGAATGATAGATTTTGAATTTCGATTTTAAATGCACTTTCATATCTGAAAATTCTTCCTGCCTAATATAAGGCGGATTCCCAACCACCACATCAAATCCCACAAAATCACCCTCATCGTTTAGTACTTGAGGAAACTCAAATCTCCATTCAAAAGAATTTTGATAAATCACATTATTTTTTATTTCTTCTATTTTTTTATTTATCTCATCTATCTCTTTTTCAAGCTTTTCTTGCTCTTTTTTTCTTTTTGTCTCTGCATCATTAATTTTATTTCCATAGGGCGCTTGCTCCTCAAATAAGAAAGTACCTGTAAATCTATAATATAATTCACTCGCAAGTTTATCGAGATGTTTTTTAAGAGGATCACTCCTTCGGATTTGGAATGTGAAATTTTGTTTTATAGCCAAAATCAATCCTTCTAATTCTCTTTTCTCTTCTTTATTTGTAGCGTGATGATACGTTGAAACTGCATCACGATATGAACTTATATTCCATTTACTCTCCCTCAATGCAGGTTTTAAATCCGCATCTATCGCAAACCGACTCACCAAACTGTTGCCGCACTTGATATTGATATCTATATTGGGTAGGGTTTCTAGCTCTTTTGGGCTTTTGTAGTAGGCGTTTTTGAGCAATTCTATCCACAGACGCAGTCGGCATATTTTGACGGAGTTGGGATTGATGTCCACACCAAAAAGGCAGTTTTCTATAAGGGTTTGCTTTTCGTGAAAGAGCGTTTTTTGGATGCGGTGGCTCTCAGAATTACCCGGATGGTAGCTAAACAGTGCGCCATCTTCGTTTATCAAAATCAGTTCATCATTGACCACTATAACATGATAGCTGCTCAAAGGCTCAAAATGAGCATCCACCAATATTTTCAATTCACTTTTTATGGCAATGAGTTCATTCAGTACCGACACCAAAAAGTGACCTGAACCCACAGCAGGATCCACTATCTTGAGACTATTGATGATTCTATTGGCTTCTTTTCTGACTTCCTTCCTATTTCCTGATTTGATTTCTTCCAGCAAATCTTCTTTGAGATCTTCAAAGGTGACACACTTCCAGCCTTTGGCTTCATTAAATTTTTGAATCACTGCCCTGCGAATGGTTTCTCGAGACATGTACATGGTGATGAATCCAGGCGTAAAAAAAGAACCATCTTTGTAGCCATTAATTTTTTCAAATATCAATCCCAATACAGCGGCATTGATCAGAGTTTTATTGTCTTCCTGTATGTCTTCAGACCCTTCGCCACTGAAATCATAAGCATTTAAAAAGTCAAATAAATACTCCAATGTCGATATTTCACCTGTTCGCTTAGTACCATTTTGGCCTTTCAGCACCGTCTGTGGATGCAAAGGAATGGTTTTATCATCCGATAGATTGCTTATAAAAAGGGTATCGTGTTCAAGTTCGGTGGGTTCAAATAGTGACGAATTGAGATAAGGCACATGGTCCAATTTCTTATTGACATGGGCGTTTCTATCTTCATATCTTTTAGCCAGTACTTGAAAGAACAAGGCATCCAGCTGATCATTCTCTCGGATGATATCATGATTGAGAAAAAGATAGGCTTTGTCTCCTCTGTGGTAGGACAAAAGCTGACCTTCGAGCAGTTTAAGAAAAAGGATTCGATTTACCCATGTGATGGTCAGTTCGAGTGCAATGTTAAACAATCGTTCATCCTTTGTACTGCCGTATTGGCCCACATTTTTGACCCGATTAAGTTTATCGCGGGCATCCAACTGTATGATGGTGTCTTCGAGTATAGAACCGATCCAACGCTCTCCCTCTTTGAGTCGGCCTATCAGTTTTTTATTGCCTTCTTTTATTTCAGTGAGCCCGATGATGTGTAGAAGTTCGGAGTAGAATCGTTTGTCGAGTTTATTGCTATCATTAGCAAAAGGGACTCTCAGGAGGTGAAACTCAGAGAACAATTTCTGAAGTTCGATGAGTTTCTTATCATCGGTTGTGTCTGCATTGCGCAATTCCTTCTCATAAGTACGTATGTCAAAATAGGCGCAAGGTATCTCTTCCTCCAATGTCTCCAACAATGGCTTTACGATATCATTGTAGAACAAAGACGTGTCGGAAGTGACTTTTTGCCCATCTCGCCAGGCCTTATACTCTTTGACGAGCTTTTTATTTTGGTAAAAAACCTTATCAAAATAGGCCGCATCGATGATATACCACTCATAGATATTGGTCAGCACAAGATGTTTGATGTCGATATTGTTTTCGTCTATGCGTTCGCGAAGATAGTATAAGACCAATTCGTGCAGAGCCTTTCCGTTGGGTTTGTCTACTGATATCCATTCAGATTTGTTGGAAGGTCGTTTGGCTTCTATGATGACGCCTACAGGAGCTTTATTGTTATTACCATCATGAATGACTAAATCTATAGTTCCTTTTGTATTGATTTCGTTTTTCCCTTTGTAGTAGGTATTAATCAAAAAATCACGCACATGCGTTTTTTGATTTTCCTCTCTTTCGGCTTCGTCTATATTATCTAAGAGCGTAATGAGGTGCGCCTTGAAAAGATCCATCTCACTGCGCAGAGGGCGCAATTTTAGGAAGGCCGGGTTGAGTGATTTCTTAGGTGTGGTCGTAATAAGTTTTAAAGGCATGAGCTTTTATAGTGATTTACGTTATTTATGTCATTTTTTAAAAACAAGCAATTAAAACATAAAGTTTAAGAATTAATAATCAATTGGGATATTTTACATTGAAGTTTGTGTAGGTAGTTAAGCATTGTATAACTCTATGAAGTAAACACATTTAGTTCAATTTGATAAAAGTTCATTGGAATATTATTAGATAATAATTGGATATTGTTTACGCCAAGAAAATTGAAATCAATCTGTTTATCCAGTAAATCCTTACTCATTAAACAATACGCCCCAATAATACATTTAATATATTAAACATTCTAAATCAAATTGAATTAATGAATCATTCCGCATTTATTGGCACTAATATAGATATAGCGGCTTCGCTATTGA
>DAIPYV010000192.1:0-6038 GCA_036782555.1 Saprospiraceae bacterium | reverse complement strand
TAAAATAACTTTCGAATAAAAAAAATCTTTTTATTCAACAAAATACACATTATGATTATATATATATATATAATTAGTTAGTATTTTATGATTTATATTAAAAATAAAAAAATATGAAAATAGTCCAAATGGGGTAGAACCTCAATTTATAAAGTCCACTCAAAAAAGAAGTAAAAACACTATGGCGTAGATGTGGTTGATGTAGTAACTCCTTTCAAGCCATTATCATATTATTTGCATATTTATATTTAACCAATATGTGAAATAAAGTGTTACTATATTAAATATAAAAAAATTGATTAAGAAAAGATGCGTAAAAATTTTGTAAAATATATCGTTTTGTGTTGGGTTTTGATATTTTTCAACAGTGTAAATGGGTACACTCAAGGGGCTAAACCTAATAATCAAAGCAGCATTGATAGTCTCGTTTTATACGTCAACAACAAGAAGTATAGCACAACAACAAATTGGGTGGAATACAATGGTCAAAAACACTTAGCATTCTTATCTAACGATGAAAACCAGAATATTGTAGGAAGGGTTTATTTAGATACTGAAAGAAACGTTAAAGCTCAACTAATGAGTTCTAGCGATTTTGACATAATAGACTCTACCTTACTCATAGACAAAAAGTATTATTCATTCAAAATAAGATTAAAAAATGTCACTAATGGTGAAAATTTGAGTCTGAAATTTAGGGTTTTAGACAAAGAACAAAAGTCAAAAATTATAGAATTTCCATTATACACTCATTTGCCCGTTTATGTAGACTTTCATACTTCAGAAGCTGGATTTTATACAGGTGAGTCACGAACATTTCAATTACGAAGTAATCAAATTAACAATATCCTTATTGATGGTTACTGGAAAAGATATGAAAATTTCAATTACAGATTGGAACGAGACCAAAATCAAGCTTACATATATTTAGAGCCTTCTATACCTGGACAGCAAACTTTTAAAATAAGGTTTGAGACGATAAAACCAATTATATCTGATGGTAAGTTGACTACCAACTTACCAGAATTAGAAAAAAAAATAATCGTTAAAAATCAAAGAATAACCCTACTTAAGTTTGATGAAAGATTGATAGTCAGAGATCCATTCAAGGCTACGCGTCATATAGTGACTGTATCTAACCATAATACTCTAGAGCTTAACAAAATATATCGAATAGAAGACTCTGAAGGTCCAAATGCTACACTTATTGCAGAACTAATACCGCGCAGAAACCTATCAAATGATAAAATAGAATGTGAAATCAGGCCGTATAACAATCATATGATAAGTGCCGGGAATCTCTACGTCAAGCAAGACGGAAAATTACTATTTATCACACAATTAGAAATCATCCCAGCTCCCATAATCAATAAAGTAAGTATCTTAAAACCTGGTAGTGATTGGACTACCAATCTAGTAGTGAGACCTGGAGAAACATTTAAATTAAGAATACAAGGAAGATACCTTAAGAATACCACCTTTTATTTTGATGAGTTGTACGATTTAAAAGCTGACAGTCTCCAAAATACAGATGACGTGGCCTATTATCAATTGATGGTACCCATTTATACAGCCAAAAAAGAAATAAAAATAAGTCTCAATAAAGAGGAAACAAATTTCGTACTGAACATTCAAGAGCATAATAAGCCTAGACCATTAGATTTTTTGACTATTGATTATGGTAAAGGCTCCATTTCAACAGAAAGCATCAATCATCCCATATTAGACTCTAAAACTTTAAGTGATTTAGTCATAGGTTTTGACCCTTCTAAGATAGACACAAAAGATCAATTATTTGGTAGGCAGCACATAAGAATAAGTGTCCGTATGGAAGACAAGAATGGTAGGCTATTGGAATCTACAATCATTGGCAGTTTTTTTATATGTCCTGGTGAATCTTCTCCACGTCATGCTTTTTATAGCTCCAGCCAATGCAGAATGGACGAGATACGTCTCAATGAATTTTTAAGAACTAAAACCTATTCTATGCCTGAATGGGGAAAAATAGAGGTTAATATTGAGCATGTCAATACGAGTTATAATTCAGAAGGATACTTCAAAAGCATAGTCATTTATAATGAAAAACGCATAAGCTTTGATGTAGATGTATCTGTCCCCGCTGGACTTTTTATCCAAAACCTCGGAAAAGATGAGCCTATCGCGAGTCTTTCAGGTATTAGTTTTGCTATGATTGCACAATTTAGTTTTTACAAAAATGACGAAATAAAAAAAATACTTCCATTCAAAGCGGGAGCTGGATTTATAGCCAAAAATGCTTTTAATTTCAATCAAAATGCAGATAGAGATTTAGGGGTCATTGCTATAGCCTCCGCCTACCCCATCCCTGGAACAAGTAAGGTAAGTTTTCCGCTATATGCTGGTCTAGGTTATTTCTTGCAAGAAAATAAGTTTTTTGCCTTGATAGGTCCAGGTATTAGGGTGACTTTTTAAGTCGGTCAATTTTTCGAGTAATTGGATGATGTATAAAAGCAAAACATATATTTAATATGGTGGGCCATCAATCGGCAACTTTGTCCTTTAACATTTTAATCTTTATACCTAATCCAGCCACTAATAGAGTCATAAAAGGACTTATCCAATTGAATATAGCGAAAACAAAGTATTCGTGTGTTGCTACACCCAAAACACCCGCATTGTAAGCTCCACATGTATTCCAAGGAATCAATACAGAAGTGACTGTTCCAGAATCTTCCAATGTACGACTAAGGTTGACGGGGCTCAACCCTTTATTTTGGTAGGCTTTGTCAAACATCTTACCAGGTACAACAATAGATAAATACTGATCTGAAGCGGTAAAATTTATGGCCAAACACGAAGCTACTGTACTAGCAAAAAGACCAAAAACAGAATCAAACATGGACAATAATGCTTCGCTAATTCTACTTAAAGCCCCAATAGCATCCATGACGCCACCAAAAACCATAGCGCATATAATGAGCCAAATAGTACCCAGCATACCTTCCATACCTTTACCAACGAAAAGATCGTTGAGGTCTGAGCTCTCAGTAGCAATTGATGTTTTGATGGTCAATGCATTCATCACACCTTTATATGCGGACTTGAGTGTCAATGCAGTATCACCAGCTACTTCCGTTACTATGCTAGGCTGGAATACTAATGCTGCTATACCTCCTAAAAGCGCTCCCATCAACAAGGCAATTAGAGGTTTTGTGCGGCGCATGATCATAACAATGACAATGATGGGCACCAAAAATAACCAAGGCGTAATGTTAAATGTGGCATCAATAGCTGCCAACTTATCAGATATATCAGGGGAGTCAGTACCCATATAAGAGAAGCCCACTACTGCAAAAAACAATAAAGCCACCAATACAGATGGAATAGTAGTGATAAGCATATACTTGATATGCTCAAAGAGCTCTGCACCAGCCATGGCAGCGGCCAAATTAGTAGTATCAGAAAGTGGTGATAATTTATCTCCAAAATATGAGCCAGAAAGAACAGCTCCAGCTGTCATGGCTGGGTTTATGCCCATAGCTTGACCTATACCAATAAGAGCGATTCCTATTGTTGCTGTTGTTGACCATGAGCTCCCTGTAGCGATAGAAATGACGGCACAAATCACTAGAGATATAGCCAAAAACACTGATGGAGACAAAAGCTGTAATCCATAATATATCATAGAAGGGATGATACCACTTATCATCCATGTTCCTGACAGCGCACCCACTAACAAAAGTATCAATATGGGTTCTGTAGTAGATTTAACATTATTAGAAACTGATATAATCATCTCCTTGTAGGATATCTGGTGCAAAAAACCTACCATTGCAGCTACAGAACCTCCCAACAATAGAATAAATTGATTGCTTCCCGAAAGCGCATCATCCCCAAACACAAATATATTATATGCCAAAAGTCCGATTAAAATCAAAACAGGAGATAATGCTGCCCATAAGGTTAGTTTGGGAGATGTTTTTATCATATTCATTTTAGAGGATTTGTTTTTTGTGATTGATATCTTTTAAGTTGTTGTACTACTTTAGGTGCTAAATAAATAGTAGCTATCATCGTAGGTATAGCCATTAATGCATAAAAGCCATCTATAAGGTTGATCATCATATCAAGAGTGGTAATAGAACCTATGAGTATAGAACCTAAATAAAAATAATTGTACCAATGGGCTCTTTCTCTTCCTATCAAGTAGCCTACACATTTGGTCCCATAATATGAAAAAGAAAACAATGAAGAAATACTAAAAATAAAAATACAGAGCATTAAAAGAGCCGAACCAAAATAAGGAATACCCTTGACAAAAGCACTTAAAGTTAATGAAACACCGTTGGCGCCTGATGTCTGCCACACCCCAGTAATTAATATTGCTAATGCCGTCAAAGTGCAGATAATCAATGTATCTATTAATGGCCCTAGCATTGCTGAGAGACCTTCTTTTATGGGTTCAGTCTGTGTTGATGCCCCATGTGCCATCGGTGCAGTACCTATACCCGCTTCATTGGAAAAAGCACCCCGTCTTATGCCCAATAATATCAATCCGCCTAAAGCACCGCCTAAAAAAGAATCCCCCTTGAAATGAGTAGGAGCAAAAGCTTCTTTAAAGATCAACACCACAGTTTCGGGCAGTGCGGAGATATGAGTCAATATAATTGTCAATACACTTACAAAATAAAGAATCACCATGTAGGGTATCAGTTTTTCTGCTATTAATCCTATTCTTTTAACACCGCCTAGTACAACAATAGCGGTCAAACTTGTGAGAAAGATACCTGTAATGAGATTGGACGTAAAACCAACCTGATATCCATAAGGAATCAATACTATATCGCTAAATGCTTGAGTCAATTGATTGACATTAAATACAGGCACCACTCCTATCAAACCAGCAATAGCAAAAAAAACAGCCAACGGCTTACATGATTTACCCATACCTTCTTCTATAAAATACATAGGTCCTCCTTCATAGGTTCCATCGCTAAATTGCCGTCTATACATTATAGACAAGCTACACGTAAAAAACTTAGTGACCATACCTATCAAAGCACTTATCCACATCCAAAAGATAGCACCTGGGCCACCGATACTGATAGCTACAGCTACTCCAGCTATATTGCCCATACCTATAGTTGAAGACAATGCTGTCGAAAGGGCTTGAAGGGGTGTAATACTGTTGTTTTGTTGTGCGACAATTTTAGATTCCTTACTAAAAAACAATCCAAAGGCTTCTTTTACCATTGTCAAAGGTTTAAAGGTACTTAAAATGCCTAAATAAAAACCTCCACCAATGAGTAAAATTAACAATGGTAGGCCCCATGCATAATTAGCAAAAGCACTTAAAATTTCTTCTACATGTTTAGAAATGTCTGACACTTAGTTTATTTAAAATCGTTTTGTGAACACGAAATTAAAAATTCTTATCAGAGTAGCACGCTTTTTTTAGTTTTTTATTAAAAAAAATAATTTCAATAATTTATTCCATACAAAAAAAGCCCTTCAGAATAAACTGAAAGGCGTTCAAAATTTTAAAATATATTATAAAATTATCTACATCTTCTGCGCAGTGCAGCCATTTCTTCCGGAGTAGTTACCCTTATAGTACTACCATCTTTTAACTGGACAATGATAGGGAATTTTAATTGTGGTCTCAGTATAGAGTCTGGATTGTTTTGGGCCCAAGCATGAACCAAACGTCTAAATTGTTCTACCGAAGCAGCTTCGCTAGTCGTTCTATCAGGAAAAATTATTGTCACAGGATAAACTATTCTAAAACAAACCTTAGGTCGATCATCATTGCCTATTGGGCCATTTTCATCAAGAAATGTTTCTCTACATAGCTGTCTAACTCTCATTTGTTGAGATATATTTTCAATCACGTAAACTTCACC
The DNA here is from genome assembly GCA_036782555.1 of Saprospiraceae bacterium. Classification (GTDB taxonomy): domain Bacteria; phylum Bacteroidota; class Bacteroidia; order Chitinophagales; family Saprospiraceae; genus OLB9. Next base: position 156 of record DAIPYV010000192.1, on the reverse strand, counting down.
TTCATCACCGATCAAAGTGTAAGGAAACTGTAATTGTGGTCTAGTTCTGACGCGTCTGTTTTCTCTCCTCCAGCTGATAAGCGCGCTTTTCATAGAGTCATAGGAATCAACTTCTTCTGTACTTCTATCTGGAAAAACCAATGTAACAGGAAATAC
>DAIPYV010000191.1:0-6112 GCA_036782555.1 Saprospiraceae bacterium | reverse complement strand
AAAATACCTAAATAAAAAGCGGGTCTATCTGCTATTCTTGCCGTGTCAAAAAATATCTTATCTATGCTCAAATATCCTAAAATCACTATTCCTAATACGGAAATCAATGTGCCTAAAACGCCAAAAAAATGCATGGGTCGCTTGCCAAATTTTCCCATAAACATAATAGAAAATAAGTCTAATGGACCATAAATAAAACGAGATAACCCAAATTTTGTCACGCCATATTGCCTGGGTCTATGTTGTACGACCTTTTCTCCTATATTGGTAAATCCCGACCATTTGGCTATGACAGGTATGTAGCGATGCATCTCACCATAGACTTCTATGCTTTTGACTACATCTATTTTGTAGGCTTTGAGGCCACAATTCATGTCGTTAAGTTGTATGCCAGACATTTTGCGCGTGACCCAGTTGTAGAGTTTTGTGGGTATGGTTTTGGATATAGGGTCATATCTTTTCTTTTTCCATCCTGATACTAAATCGTACTTGTCTTTGATGATCATATTATACAATTCAGGTATCTCGTCTGGACTGTCTTGTAAGTCAGCATCCATGGTGATGATAACGTTTCCTATGGCTTGTTGAAATCCCACATTAAGAGCAGCTGATTTTCCATAATTTCTTCTAAAGCGTATGCCCTTTACCGCAGTATTGGATTGGTGAAGTGCAGTGACAGCTTCCCAAGACTTATCTGTGGAACCATCATCAACGAATATTATTTCATAAGTATATCCATTTTGATCCATGACTTTTTGAATCCAAGAGTGGAGTTCTGACAAGGACTCGTCTTCGTTATATAGAGGTATGACTATAGATATATCTAGTTTCATGGTTAATCAATTAGAGTATTTCTATTTTTGATGACAGAGACGATGACTGCCAATACAGTGCCTGGTATAATAAATGATAGTACAAGTGGAAATGTCAGTTCCCTAAATTTTGAAACTGGGACTTCTTGGACAATTTCCTGTGCAGTGTCATTTTTTGATATATACTCCTCTGCTATTTGACTTGTGAGGTCGTAAAGACTTGTGTCAACATAATTCATAACTAAAAACAAACCTATGTGAAAAAGTGTACTGCCTACTACGAATGTGAGCCACGACGTTTTAAAAACATCAGAAAATGTATTCATTTTTGGTGCCGAGGTAGCCTTCACCATGGCTATCAAAAGGATGAAATAGGCTAACAACTTACTGTATTTAATCATCCATGAATTGTCTATAAGGTATAACAATATCATCACACCTAAACAGAGTATTCCAAAAATCAGACCATATCTAAAATGACTGTTCATAAATGAGAGGATAAATTGTTTTAGGGTGTAAAGGTATATATTTTTTTTTAATATAATAAAGTTTAATGGATAAAATTGATGAAAAGGTAGATAAAGGGATAGTATAAATTTTCCAATTCAAAATTATGATTAGAGCATTACCTATTCAAATATTCTATTTCTTTAAAAATCTTATATACCTGCGGGATTAGAGGCATCTGCCCATCATTGATAATCACATAGTCTGCAACGGCTACTTTTTCAGATTCAGGAAGTTGATGATTAAGTCGCTGGCGTATAATGGATTCTTTAACACTGTCTCGAGCCATAACTCTTTTTATTCGGATATTTTCTGGACATGTGACCACGATAATTTTGTCAAAATGCTGATAACTTCCATTTTCTACTAGTAAAGCCGCTTCTTTAAGTGCAAAGGGTGGTTTTGGTATTGTTTTTTTTTGTTTTTCAAACCATTTGTCACCGTCCAACTTGACAGCTGGATGAATAATGGCATTCATTCTTTCTAATAGTTTTTTGTCTTTAAATATTTTTTGAGCGATATAGGTTTTATTAGGTCTTCCATTCCTATAGTAGGCTTCTATTCCTAAAAGATTTTTTACCGCCGTTTTTACTTCTCTGTTTATTTGTAGCATCTTCTTGGCCTCCGTATCAGCATAATAGACTGGAATGGCTAATGTTTCAAATATTTTACACACGGTAGTTTTACCGGATCCTATACCACCAGTGATACCTATATTGAACATATTTTAATTTTATTTTTGCGCTAGGAGACGTGTCCAAGCACCCATCATACCACCTAATCCAGCCACAAAACCACCTAATGCGCCTGTGATAAAAAATACTATTGAAGGACTGATATCTCCTAAAATTTTACCAATCAAAACAGCCATTGATGAATCAAAGTTTCTGTCAGATACAATGGCTACTGAAGTCCATAACAGGAAAACAGATAGAAAACTAATGAGAAATCCGGATATCAAGCTATTAATGAGGAAATATGATAGAATAAAGGCAACTACGGCTACAATCCACCATGGTAAAAATAACTGTAAGAAAAAGGTAGCGCCGATGAGAACTACGCCTTGCATGAATAAATTTTTCAGGCTAACCTTGGTCTTTTTTCGATGTTTAGTCATGTCAAATTTGTTTTGTAAAATGATAAAAATATTTAAATTGATAAGTGCATTTGCATAGATGCGAGAAAGCCATTATCCATATTTTTTATTTAAAAACTCTATCGTACTTCCCATTATTTTTTTAAGTACTTCTAAGTCAATATCTTCTAGTTTTTTAACGTATATACATGAAGCCCCCATTTTATATTTTCCCAATTCATTGAGCCATTCATCCTGTTCCTTATTACAAGTATAAACATAGAGTGAGATAGCTGATTTACGAGGAGAAAATCCTACAAGGGGCCAATCGCCTTCTTGCTTGCTTCGTTCCGACTTGTAGTGATATTTGCCAAAGCCTATGATAGATGTTCCCCACATCTTTGGAGGAAAACCAGAGTACTCTGACATTAGATTTATCAATTGTATACTGTCTTGTTTTTTCTTTTCAGATTCGACATAACTATTTAAAAATTCATATACATCAGCTTCTGTTTGTTGTGTTTTTAATTCTGCCATTTTGGTTCTTGTTTTGAGGTTTAATATATTTTAAATGTATTCATTTTCTTAAAATTTTGTCCATAGACTTACCTTTTGCTAGCTCATCTACCAGTTTATCCAAATATCTTATTTTTTGCACTATGGGGTCTTTTATTTCTTCTACACGATAGCCGCATATGACACCCGTGATTTTGTATGCGTTGGGATGGAAATATGGGACCTCAATAAAGAATGTCTCAAAAGAGTTTTTGAGTTCAATTTGTTTTTTAAGCCCATTATCATCATATCCTGTAAGCCAATGAATAATAATGTCTAATTCCTCTTTTGTTCTGCCTTTGCGCTCTACTTTTGTGATATAATGTGGATACACACTTGCAAACGTCATGTTATAATATTTTGATACATCCATAACTATTATGGTTTCAGTTTCCAAATTTTATCGGAAAAGGGTAAATATTCAGGTAAGGCCGCTGACCCATACCATGAATAGATATCGTAATCCAAAAAGCCATTTTTAATGGCCAAATCAGTTTCTAAATTGGCTTTCACTTCGGCTTCATCAGACACATTATTGAATACAAAAATTCCTCTATAATTGTTTGGGTTTTTTAAAATAGGCCCGGCTACTATCAATTTTTCTTCTGATACAAGACGTTGTATATTGTCCATGTGTCCTCTGAAACTTTGCGCCATCAGTTCTTTATCGTCAGGTGGCTGATGGCCTGATTTAAGAATAATAAAAAAGTATGTTTTCATTCCATAATCATCAGCTTCTAATTTTGTAGCTAAGTCTTTTCTATAATTTGGATTAATTACAAAAGTATCCTCTTTCGTATCTTCTTTATCTTTTCTCGCCATGATATACCTATATTCTTTTCCATGATTGCCACTGATGATGACTTGTGTAGTATCGGGAGAGATGAGTTCGTATGCTATTCTATTTGGAAAATCGTGATTGTTGTTTACAAAAGTCAAGATATTTTCTTTTTTTAACATAGTGAATTTTATAGTTTTTCCATTGTTTTGATTTATTACACTAGCACTATAAGTTATATTTTTTTTCTTTTTTTCTATTTCAAGGTATTCCGATATATCCATTTTGTTATCTTTCAATTCATAGGTTATGCCTTTCATGCTGTGGTTGTTAAGGATGTTCCAATGTTCATATTTTACACTATTTTCTACCTGCCAAGTACCATTAAGAAAATAAGGTAATTCTCTTTGTGCAATGCCTGTATATAAAATGAAATTTATTGATGTAAAGAAAATAATTAACTTTTTACTCCACATTTCTACCTGATTTTAGATCTGAAGTGACAAAATATAAAATTTTGAAGTTGGCCTGATGGTGTAATATGGTCGTGATAAAAGCTGTTTATTTTTTCAAAATCATCTTGAAATATAGTATTAAGTGTATCTTCTGTGTATTGATGTATCGGTATGCCACTACATTTTGAAGGCCCATCTGTCGAAAAAGTGCCCACAACGACCTGACCACATGGAGTTATCGCTTTTTGAACTAATGAGACATATTTTTTGACATCATGTGCATCTATTAAAAAATGGAAAGCCGCTCTGTCATGCCAAAAGTCATACTTTTCAGAAGGTTGGAATTCCGTAATATCTGAAATGATCCATTTGACTTTTTGGGCATCATCACCCAATCGCTGTTGAGCTTTGATGATGGCTGATTCAGAAATATCTAAAACAGTAATATCTTTATAACCGCCATCCAATAGATAATCTACAAATCTGCTTTCTCCGCCACCTACATCTATGATTTTAGAGTTTTTGGATAGATGGGCTGATGACAAAAAATCAAGCGATATAATAGGCTTCTCTTGGTACCAACCTACCTGAGTTAAGTTTTTGGTATTATAAATGTTTTCCCAATGCTCCTTTCTATTGAAGATGTTTATCATTATCCCTCTTTCTTTTTTGGTGTCAAAGTAATGGTTTGTTGGGCTGATTTTTTTATTTTTTCTTTATCGGGGGAATTATTAAGTTCAAAATATTCTCCTTTTAGCCAAGGCTCTATCATATTGGAGTAGTATTGACTTGAAGGGTTACCTGACTGACCTCCTGGATATACAGCATAAGCTTTTATATCATTTTCTAAACTGACTATCATCCTCCATGAAGGGCCAAAAGATTTGCCCATCGCATTGATAGCATCAGTACATCCATCTGCTATAAGGTCTGTAGCTGAAAATGCGGGAACTCTAGTCAAATGCATGATATTGACAGGCTTGTACACTCCCCAAGTATTGAGTTGGCCATTAGCTGTTCGCTGAGCTAGTTCATCAGCGGTCTCATTGAGAGATTTTGATATGATATCATAAGCATTTTCCTTTTGTGCCGTCTTTTCAATATCAAAATATTTGGAATTAGGATCTTGTTGGATTAATTCTAAGAGACGCCAATCTTCAGGTAGTACAATGTCTATTGAATCTGTGTATTTCAAAAGTTCATCCCATGTATTGGCCTCAAGTTTTAAATAGAAGATATCAAAAGTAGTGGCACTTATACTCATGGATGAATAAACCCCGTCCCATTTTAATAGTTCATCATAAACAAGGCGGCCTTCAGTAGAAAGCGAGGTGCTTAATGGAATTTTTTTGAGCATGTCCAAATAGTCCAAGGATTTGTAAGACAGGCTGTTCATGTGCATTTTTTTCATGTCCTCTATGGTCCATCCTTCAGTTTGTGTGAGCTTATCATTGATGATTCTATTTCTATATCTTTCAAATTTTCCTGTAAAGTAGTATGGATAATTTTTATTGGCACTCACTTGATTGGCTGATGAAATAAAGCCCCTTTCTGGATTTTTAATTTGAGGATTTTGATCCTTGGGTATCCAATGCTGCCAGTTGTTTTTAGTCTTGTCACCCCATTCCAAAAATCTACCATCACCATTTTGTTTAGCGGGAAATTTGCCATTTACCCTAAGAGCAATGTCACCGTCTTTAGCTGCAAAATTAAAATTTTGGGCCGGTGTATTATACCCATTAGTGGCTAATAGATAATTGTCATAATTTTTTGCGGAGAGCGCACTTATGAATGTATTAAATTCATCTGTATTAGGTTCATCATGTGCTAGCCATCTGAGAGCAATATCGTGTTTTTTAGTCATAGAGGATTTTTGAATAGGTCCCCAATAGGTATATCTAATCGTGTCAATGATAGGTTTTTTACCTTT
>DAIPYV010000190.1:0-6272 GCA_036782555.1 Saprospiraceae bacterium | reverse complement strand
CAACGAACTCCGTCTGATATTTATACCTTCCATTGGTAAAAAACAATATTTTTGGGGGTAAATTATACCCATCAGCATGAGTTGCCTTAGCGTAATATATTGCGGCATTTCCTCCACTACATACTATATCAAATTCAGCTTCTACCCGCGCTTTTACTCCAGAAACATAAGCAATGGGTTTTATTTTTTCTCCATCTTCCAATGCTACGCTAGAATTATTGCCCGATATAGATACATTAGGGTCCTCATCTGATTTTATCACTATCCAATTAGGGGATGAAAATATACCCGTACTAGGTTTGTGAAAAGTCACTTTTTTAACAGCATACAAATCAGGGTCATAGACAAACTGATTGCTGTATCTATTTCCTCCTCTATCTTGACCTATTGAGTCTCCTAACGAAAACAAGATAAGAAAAAACCAAAAAAAAGTAAAATTTTGTTTCATAAAATTTCTATTTTTAAAATTGTTAATACTTTTGCAAAGTAAAAGTATTTGAACGACGTACAGGTGACATTTTTTGTGATTATTTGTACATATTTTGTTTGTTTTGGAAAATATTTTGGATTTTATTATCAATCACTAAAGCTCTAAGTTCAATCGTGCGTGAAAAAAGGTTTCTCTCGTTAATATGTATATACTTCGTAGGTTCTGCAACTCTATTGGCATATACTTTGAGCGAAGCTCAAGAGGCACAAGCTACAAACTTGAGCCAGCGGGGGTCTTGAAGGTATTGTGTTTAGTTATTGATAAGTGGTGGGCACAAGTTATAAACTTGCGCCAGCAGGGAGAAAATGACACAAAATAGTTGTGAAGCACGGAAGTTTTGACACACGGTACTTGTGAAACCGCAGCGTTATGCAGCCTTAGCTACATTGAGGACGCAAAACTGAGTACTGAAACAATTATTTTGTGTAATTTTTTTCGTAATAAATTTCTATTGAACATTTTGGGTTCAACATCAAAACACCCATTTCACACCCAGCATACCATTAAATCCTATACTTGGATTGCCATAAAATCTTTCAAATTTATTGTCTAATACATTGATAGCTCGACCAAAAACTTTAAAATATTCAGAAATAGAATATTCTACACCAAAATTGAGGTCAAAGAGAACATTAGAGGTGGTCGTCTCCCCTACACTATTGATATAATGCACTGCGCTACCAGTGTATAAATCACCTGATACCAACAATTTTTCATTCAATAATGTAATTTTACCATAAACATGGCTCTCTAAAGCGGGCAAATGCCAAGCTTTTTCTATGTTTTTTGGATTGAATACATTATAAGTCAATGTGCCTCCTACTGATAGGGTTGGAGTCACAAAAAACTCAGCATTACCACTTACAAAAACAATACCCATATCGTCATAAGACATGTCAAAGAGGCTTAAATTGTCAGCATTATTAAGTAAAAACATCTGATTATTAACGTTTTTGTATCCCCCTTTGGCTTGATAATTCAAAAATGAAAAGCGTCCTCTGACACCACCACTATACTCCTGAAATACAGTATTGACTATGGAGTCCATCTGAGTATTTAGCCAAGGATTCCATCTAGACACCTGAGCAAAATTATTGATATAGTGGTTTTGTTTCACTTCGGCAAAAGCCTGAAGTTTCTGACCTACTATGCCATATGACATACTGATACGAGGAAAGACGGCACTACTACCATCGCTACCATATAAGGCATCCAATCCTCCCACAAATATCACTGGGCCTATATTGGTTTTGATGGTCGGAGCTATAGACGCCACGGTCAATTGACTCTCAGTCTCAGCTGTAAATGTGTGATAGTCCCACATACCTTCTACTCTAAAAACTGTACTTTTGCCCATAAGCTTCTCGCCAAACGCACTGACTTTCATACCATTATCACGACCTTTGGATTCAGTTATAGCCATATTGCGCAGCGTAAGATTGACATCATAATTGATCTTATATTTGGTCATTTCAGGGTTAGAGATACCTACATTGATATCATAACTATTGAGTGTGCGCGCAGGGCTTATAGTATCCCATATCACTTCTGTATTGTGAAACTGGCGCTTTCTAAAATCTGTCTGAACATTTCCATATAGCTTTAAATTTTCTTTGAGCAAATAAGATCCATGAATACCTAAATTGAAATCTCTATACCTTTGATGAGCCAATCGACTTGAATTATCTAAGGCCTCATAGCCAGCAATGATACCTGCATCAAATTTATCTTTGCGTTGCATACTGTATCCACCTAACAAGTAGGGATTTTTACGCAAACCATAGCCTAAATGCACAAACCCATTTTTGACTATAAATGGTTCATCACTATCCATCGCTAATGGTCTAATGATAGGGTCAGGATATTTAAGCTCCATGGGCACTATTGTGATATCATAATTATACTTCGGATTAAAGTCAGGCTGCGTGGGCATGACCGGATTCCACGATACCTTTTTAGCCTCTTCAAGCTGTGCCTCAAAGGTTTTAATGACCTCAACCTGTTTGATATTGAGCGATGAGTCTTGCTGACTATGAGCCATAAAAAATCCAAAAATTAAGATCTGGATTAAAACTATATTTTTTATATGATACTTTTTCATTTTTCTATTAGGACTTAAAATTCAATAAATAATTTTTACAAAAATGGTCTATACTCATATCATGGCTTACCTGAAGAAGGTATTAATTCAAGCTTGCCTGTCTCATTGCTTTGTGGTTTGATACGATTTTTACCTTTCTCCTTCTCTCCCACTTTTTGAAGTTGTGCTTTGGCCTCATTCATTAATTGTTCGTCATCTGGAAAATTTTCTATCACGGCCTCTGTAGCTGCACGTGCATTGAATGTGTCACCTCTATCTAAATAGATATCTGATAACAATAATAAACTCTTAGCTATCCAATAAGGATAGGCTGCATTAGCTTCATTGGCAGTATTACATTGCTTCTCCGCTTCATTGATTTTACCCTGTGTATAAAGAATTTCAGCCATTCTATAGCGGGATTCAGCTGCCTGATTATTTTGGGACAATTCACTGACTTTTTGATATGACCTAAAGGCTTCATCCCTATTATTTTCCTTATGATGTGTTTTAGCCAAATAATAAAAAGCTGTTGCTTGGTCATCTTTTGTGGCATTTTTAGATTGGCTTACTAATGCCCCATATTTCTTCACAGCATTTCCATTAGCCATGCGGAAAGCACTCCGCAATGCACCTAAAGCCGCTTTATACTTTTCTTCCTCATCAGTAATGGCATCGTGATAGAGGTCATAATACTTATAAGCTGCAGCAAAATCCTGTGTGTGATTATAGGCAATGAGCCCAGCTTTTCTTAATGATTGAACATAAAATTCTGACTTTCCTATTGTCACCAATGCTTCATAACCCCTCAACGCCATTTCATAATTTTTAGTCAATGTATATGATTCTGCACGGTAATAAATGGCTTTTATTCGATTGAGTCCTTGCGGATATTTGTCTAAGTAATTATTAAAACCCACAATAGCCCGTTCATAATCACCCTCATTATATTTGGCTACACCTACCATGTAGGCCAATGAATCCGCTGCCGTTTCAGTGATGTTGTACCCAGGAAGAGAGGATACAAACTTGATATACTCCTCAGACTGTCCTAAATCATTGATATAAATTTCTTGAAGACCATATAGGGCACTTTCTTGTTCTTTGGCTGATGGATTGTTTTGAAATATTGTCTTATAATTCTTGATGGCCGTTTGCAAATCACCTCTGTTATAAGCGATTAATCCCATCTTAAGCAAGGCATTATTTAGTAATGGACTGTTTGGATAATTTACTACTACAGTATTATAACACTGGTAAGCGTTGTTAACATTGTCCACTTCCTGGTATGTATCACCGAGCTGTATCCATCCATTATCCGCATACTCTGAATTAGGATATTTAAGTGTCATATCTTTCAATGTCAATATCTTCTCAAAAGGCTCGCCCAAGAGTCCTTCTATCATCGCTTTTTGATACATAGCATACGCGACACCACCTTTATTGCGTTGTATAGCTTGATTATAGAAAGTCATAGCCTCATTGTATTTATTATATTTAAAGAGACAATCACCTGTACGGAGTAATGCATCAGGCCAGACTTTTTCTAATAGGTCTTTATTCTTAATCTTTGGAGCATTGGTATTAAATCCACTAACTACTTGTCTAAAATATTTTTCAGCTTGTAAGTAGTCTTTTTCCATAAAATAATTGTACCCCATGAGATAGTTAGCGCTGTATTGAGCGGATTCCTCTGGCATCCATGTGATACCCTCAGCATTTTTGTAGTAGCGCCCCAATGCAGCACGTGATTGTGCATATTGACCTTTTTCATAAAGTATCTGAGCTGTCCAAAATGCACCTTGAGCTGCTACAATGCGCATGGCCTGATATTTTTCAGCTTTTTCAAAACTAAGTAATGCATCGTCTTTCCAGCCATTAATATATTGGTGCATCCCATATTTGAGGGCTACATTTTGGTAGGTAGATTTAAGATTATTGTTGGTGTTTTTCATAGATTCTATGATATCTAATGCCACTGCATAGTCAGACATATTTTCAAGTAAACTAATGATGATTTTTTGAGATTCATCATAATATTTGGAGTCATCCTCTACTTTGATTAAAGTATTGATGGCTTCACGCTCCAATCCTGTTTCAGCTGATAACTTTCCATAATTAAAAAGTGCTTCTTCTTGCATACTTTTTTCAAAGTCCATTTGGCTCACCTTTTTGAAAGCGGCACGCGCCGACAATTTATCTCCTGTTTTATAGTGACAATCTGCCAAATAGTAATTAACTAATTGACCGAGCTTCCCTTCGACCAATGCTATCTCTGTAAAATTCTTAATCGCCTCAGGACACTTCCCTAATCTGTATTGTGTAAAGGCCAATTGATAAAACTCCTCTATTGTCAACTTATCTGTATTCGCCTCATAATATTCCAAATGAGGTAAGGCATTTGAGAAATCTTCTCTTTTGTAATAGGATTGTCCTATCAACTGCCTTATTTCTTTTCGGTGTCGTAAACTTTGATCTCCAAGCGAAGCCTCTCCTTGTTTTATCACTTCTTCATATTGATCTTGGACAAAGTATATCTGAGTTAGATAATAGGGGGCAAACGAACGATATAAGTCACTGTTTTTGACCCTATCAAAGTGAATGATTGCCCCTTGATAATTTTTCTGAAAATATTCAGACATGGCGTAGTAGTAATTAATAGAAAAATAATACGAGCTATTACCATTTTTTATAGGATCAAAACTTTTTTTAGCTTCATTGAATTCCTTGAGTACAAAATGTGAATACCCCTTTTTAAAGCCTGATTCAACCATTTCATCAGCTGAAATATTATCCCATGAAGCCATATCGTAGGTATCTATACATTTTTTGTACCACTTTTTATTATAATAATAACTTCCCAATTCCAATATGGCTTGATTGGAAGATGGGTCAGGATATTTATTATTAATGAAGCGTACTACCTCTTTTTCTCCATTCAATAAGTCTAATCTCAAACCACTAATCACATACATAGCTGCAGCCTCATCTTTGAGATTAGCAAAATCATCTTCATTGGCCGGATGTGCTAAATTTATAAATTGTTGTAGCATATATCTTGATGGACTGTAAGCACTTATTTCTAAAAGCTCTTGTCCTATATGCCATTTCATATTCCTATCAATGGAAATTGCGTTTTCTTGTGAGTGAAGGTCATTGACCGAAAAGACCAAAAGAATAATGAAAAATCTAACTATAAAATTCATAATCGAATGATTAAATGTACTAAAATAAATCGCAAAATTACATAAATTATTTGTAATAATACATATAATGAACGGTATATAAATTATTTTATTCTATAATGTGATTTAAGAAAAAATTTCTACAAGTTTTATAAACATAACAAGATTATAAAAATTTTCCACTAAAAAAATAGAACGCATCAAAATTATAATCACTTAGTAAATTTATTTGTCATATAGAACTTTTATTAATGATTTTACGTTGACAACACAAAAATATCTTTTAGCACATCCATTATCAAAACACCTTTATTATTTGTTGGGTCAAAGGGAGAAAAACACCTTTATGCGCTCTACGATTCTGGTGCCAATTTATCTTGTATTAGTCCTGATGTTTTAGAAGATTTGAAAACCCCGATTTCTTTAGGACGTACACGACTGGTGGATACGGCATCTGAAGGGCATTATATTGAGGTAACGGAAGCTGTCAGGCTAGATTTCTATATAGACGATATCT
>DAIPYV010000189.1:2310-6277 GCA_036782555.1 Saprospiraceae bacterium | reverse complement strand
CAAACTCACCAGATGTGCTCAATTGATCATGAATAATGGAAATGCTGTTTATTTTAGTGGATATTTCATCAAAATATGTCTTTAGGCGGCTATTTTCCTTCTTGTTGCCATAGAGCGTCATTAGACCAATGACTAATTGTAGATTGTTTTTGACACGATGATGGATTTCTGTCAATAAAACGGCTTTCTTTTGATCGGCTTCATAGATTTTTTTATTCTGCGCGGCTATTTTCTTTCTCTTAGCATAGTTGTTAAAGACTGACCAACCTAATGCAAGCATTAGCAATGACATGACAAGTAGACCTAACATTAACAGCCTACTTATTTTCTCTGATGTTTTTAACTTATCTTGTTCTTTTTCGATTGCAAATTTAATCGCATTATTGGTTACTGTCTCCTTGTCTATAATCCATTTGGATTTTTCTTCATTTTCGTTACTTTTTTTAAAATACAAATATGCAGAGTCGATCCTATTCTTTTTTTCAAAAATAGTCGTTGTGACTCTATAGATTCTACTTAGTAAATCATGATACGATTTATCTTTTATAGGCATTTGTTCGATTAGTTGCTCAGCATAGGCTAGTTGCTCCATAGATTCAGTCATTTTACCTACTTTGTGAAGTTTCATTGCGATACTATATGCTTGCATTGAAGCGACGTAGTAATTGTCTTCTAACAGATAAGCATCAATGGCTCTTTTAAAGTAAAAAATGGAAGTGTCAACTTTTTCTGCTAATAACCCTAAAAGTAGATTGCCGTCAGCAATGGATGCATTGATAGTGTCTCTATGGCCCAATTCTACTGCTTTTTGAGCATAAAATATGGAAGAATCTTTACCATTTAATCTCAAGTACGACGAATATCTTACGCAGTAAAAAGATTCAATTTTATGCAATCTATGTTCTTTAATTAACGTATTTGCCAATTTAAGGTGATGTAGACAATCTCCGAATCTATCTATAAATTCTTGAATTCTTGCTAAAGAAATATGGGCATTTGCGACCATATCCCAATATGACAGAGGCTCAGCATTTCTTATAAGGTTGTAATAGAGATTCATGGCATCTTCAAACTTAAATTGAAGCTCCAACGACTCGCCTTTCTCGATTTCTATCTGGAATCTCAACTTGCAGGTAGATTTTCCATTTTTGCTAATAATTGCAAGGAGAGAATCAGCCAATAAAATAACTTTAAAATTATTCTTACTTCTATTTAATTTCTTTAACCGAATATATTCTTTCTCTAAACCCAGATCATCACAATCCATGGCTTGCGCAGAGATATTGCCCAATATCATCAACAAGATAAGCCCAATAGTGAACTTCCTACATAAGAATATCCTTATTTTTATAAGCATAAGTTTATTTAGACGATGCAAGATAAGTTTTTGTTTTTTTTAATTTTCGTTAATGTCAATTAAATGTTCTGAATGACGTTCTGGATGTTCTGAATGGTATTTACGATATTTTGCTTCTATGGATAATGCCGTGGCAGTACGAGTCCTGATAAGTATCATTAGATTAGTAAATACTTGATTTTTTCACGGCTTTCTTTTTTCCTTTCTTTTTCTTACTGTTTGCTTTTTCCCATTGTGCTTTTGGTATTGACTTACTGAGCAAGAGGTCACTAGGCGTAGTCGAAGAGTCGAAGTGTACGAAATGTACGAATTTCGGTCACCGAGCATGTCGAGGTGTACCGTTCAGAACATGCAGACTACCATTCAGAACATTTTTAACTATAGTTGCACCCATTTGATTATCATTTCTAATTTTTGTGGTCTTAATCACAATTTGTTACATTTAGTATGAGAATTGATAGAATCCTGACCCAAACTTTCTTTGCACTTTATTCAATGTTGCATTTTAATGATTTGCAGGCGACTATCGCTGGTACAGGTATAGTTACAACAAATTGTAATAATAAGACAATTAGTGGCTCTTCAAAATAAAATACAAAGGTTAGAAAAAGGCTGACCACCCATTATAAATGAATTTAATGAAAGTGAAGTTAAATACTTTACAAAAAACAAGCTGTTCTTATTCAGTTTATTTTAATAAGAGGTGGTAACCTGAAAAACCTTAAGAGTAGGGAAATAAAAAATTTAATAAAATATGAAACATTTGATTTTTGCATTTCTAACAATTTTTACATTATTCTTCGGAATACAAAATAGTTACAGCCAAACTTTAAACTATGGGGATGAAATACATCTTCAAAATGGATGGAATAATTATTCTGGTGGTTTTTTAGATACAAGAGGTTACGATAGGGATTTTGAAAAAACAGGTAATCACCTTTGTGTTTCTACGGCCACTACAAATGCAAGAGCTGCTGGAACCGGCACTTGGAAAGTTCTTTCTGCTAAGGGTAAGGATATCGGAGATCCAGTTTTAATTGGGGATGAAATACATCTTCAAAATGGCTGGGATAATTACACTGGAGGTTTTTTAGATGCAAGAGGTTACCAAAAGGATTTTGCAAAAACGGGTAATCACCTTTGTGTTTCTACTGCCACTGTAAAAAACAGAGATATAGGAAGTGGTACTTGGAAAATTATTTCTTATACAGGGAAAGCTAATGGGACACCCGTTACACAAAATTTAGAAGTTCATCTTCAAAATGGCTGGAATAATTACGCTGGTGGTTTTTTAGATACAAGAGGTTACCAAAAAGATTATGCAAAAACGGGTAATCACCTTTGTGTTTCTACTGCAAATGAAAATAACAGACAGAATTCAGGAAGTGGTGTTTGGAAGGTTCAAATAGCTGGTAAGAGTTCTTCAAATTAAGGAGAAAGTCTAACAGATGAATTTGCAGGTTGGTTCCGTTTGAAAAATGTATTCCGCGGCGATGGTGAATGTCTTGAAG
Organism: Saprospiraceae bacterium; assembly: GCA_036782555.1. Classification (GTDB taxonomy): domain Bacteria; phylum Bacteroidota; class Bacteroidia; order Chitinophagales; family Saprospiraceae; genus OLB9. The sequence goes on along the minus strand of DAIPYV010000189.1, from coordinate 3,409 downwards.
GCAATCAAATAAATGGGACTGCCAAGTGAGGTTCTACCTTTATGGACAAATGCCAAAACGTTACCGGACAGCTTTGGAAAATAGAAAAAGTACAATCCGGAGCTGAGCGTTAGTTGTATAAACGGAAGTAGGCTCTGCCAGAGAGCAACCTATCAGGGATAGTGCAGTTGGATGACGAATAAGTCACATCAATAGGGTTACTTCGGTAGCCCTATTGATTTATTCAGATGCCCTTATGCCTTCAAAAACTCAGCTATAAACTTGCTTGCGCTCTATTAATAGACCATTGTGGTTGCTTAATTTGTTTTTCAAGTTGGCAAAATGCCCTCTGTAGCATTTGTAGTATTGGGTATTTTGACTTCAAAGTGATCATACCATACAAACAACCAAGGAAGATAGATACCGCTAGCGGATGGGTAGCGCAGTAACTTCGGTGAGTATTTTTAACGAAGATATTTGGAAAAAGAGCCTTATTTTATTAAGTTTTTTATCCTGAGCGTAGTCGAAGTGTCGAAGTGTCGAAGTGTGTCATTCAGAACATGTAGGCTACCATTCAGAACATTTATAAAATCTGAAACACATTAAAATATGCAGATATGCTACTTTTATGCAACAATACGTCTGTAGTGATCTATGATGTTTTTATCAGAAAGGTCATTTAGTTATATTAAAATCAAAAAGAAAAACCAATATATGAAGCATTTAGTATCCATATTAATCTTTACCTTGGTTACCAGTCAGGTTTACGCCCAGTTATCATCTCTTGAAAATTTGGATGAAGTCAGTAAAAAAGGTTTTTTTAAGTCGCAAATCAAAGGCTTCTTCAAGGATCTTACAGATTTTGGAGATCCATTTACCATGTCTGGTAGCGTTGGGCTCAATATGCGATCATACAATGCCTTTGGTGGACCACTCCGACAAGATCCATTTTTTTATACATTGAATACAAATTTGAATTTCAGGATTTATCAGATTGATCTACCGTTCTCATTAGTTCTGACAGCAAAAAATGATGAGTCTTCACTACCCAATTTGAAAGATATTAAAGATGCTTTTAGAGATAAAGTCCCTTCATTTAATAAACGTTTTGTAAGATTCG
>DAIPYV010000189.1:0-2210 GCA_036782555.1 Saprospiraceae bacterium | reverse complement strand
AAAGATGCTTTTAGAGATAAAGTCCCTTCATTTAATAAACGTTTTGTAAGATTCGGTATGAGTCCCCGTTATAAGTGGGCAAAATTGCACCTAGGACATAGGGCCATGAGCTTTTCAAAATACACACTGGATAATTTAAATTTTAATGGCGTAGGTGCAGAACTCAATCCAGGCAAAATCCGACTGGCAGGTATGTATGGACAACTAGCTAGAGCCGAACCAGTAGATTTATCGCTCGTTACACCTAATGTTCCCGTATATCAGCGACATGGATGGGGAGCCAAAGTAGGTTATGGGGATGAGCAGTCATCTATTGACATGATCCTATTTAAAGCAAGAGATGATCAAAATTCAATTTTTATTCCAACAAATCTGCCAGTACAGCCCACTGCAGAAGAGAATCTTTCTTTAGGAATTAATGCACAAAAATTGTTTTTTGAAAAAATAAGAATAAAACTGGAATATGCAAGAAGCGCAGTATCTCCCAATGCTTTGGATGCACCATCAAATGATAGTAAGATTACTTCTTTCCTATTTAAACAACGTACTACTACCCAAAATTCTTCTGCGCTAGACGCTTCCTTAGGATATGAAGGAAAAGCTATGAATGCAAGTGTACAATACAAAAGAGTAGACCCAAATTATAGGACATTCGGTGCCTACTTTTTTAACAGAGACATCTCAGAAGTATTGGGTAATCTGAATTTCGGATTGTGGGATAATAAGATAAATATTGCGTTAAGTAGTGGTGTTCAATCCAATAATCTAGATCTAACAAAGCCAGCTACAACACAGCGAATTATTTTTGCAGGTAGTGCAGGTCTCAATCTCGGTGGCTTTTCGGTCAATGGTAATTACAACAACAATAACACTGACGTAGGATATGTGCTCAATCAAAATCTAGATTCACTTAATGCAGTGATTGTAACAAAAGACTTGGGCTTAAATATCAATTACACGATACCATCAGAAGGAGGCACACAGCATTCTTTTTCGTTAAGTGGCAATATTCAAGATGTCAATGATGATATCGTAAATCTCGAGACAAGCGCCAAATCCAAGGTTGCGGTGTATAATTTTGCTTATAATGTAGTGTTTGAAAATAAGTGGAAACTCACTGCCCGAACCAATTATAATGAAAATGCTATAGCACAGATATTGATAAAGAGATATGGAGGTGGTTTCGGTCTAGCAAAATCATTTATGAACGATAAGATACACTTGGGTTGGGATAATAATTATTTTATCAACAACAGAGATGGCATCGCCAATTCCAATAATCTCCTGAGTCAGTTAAATCTCGGCTACCAGATAGGGTCTGGACTCTCTGCCAATGTTAACTGGGGATTTCTGAGGACCACTGCCGAGACACTCGATCCATTTAGCGAATCTACAGCAATGGTGGGTGTTCAGTATAATTTTAATTATAAGCCCAGTGGAAAGAAAGACGAAAAACCAGCATCAAAATAATAAATAATTTTTAAGAAATATAACCATTTTGGATTATGAATATAGGTAGATTTATCATTACAGCGGTCATAAGTATAGGATACTTAATTTCTTCTATAGCACAACAAGTATGGCCTATACAAGTTACAGGAGCTTTAGTACCTCCTCATTCCCTTAATCTGGGTGTATATGGTGCGGAAAGGACACAAGACATGACATTTAATGCCATACTCAGAGATCCGGTACAAGCCAGCCTACAGGTACGATTAAGCCTCAGCATAGAGCAAAATGGTAATGTGATATACCAGACAGACCCCAATTATCTGGGTATGCCTATCACGCTCAGTCAGTTTCAGAATGTTTTGATCGATGGTAATGCCCTCCGTTCTTATCTCACGCCACAGGCACTCACGGGTGCGAGGGGCACAGGCACGGGATCAATAGAGATACCTGAAGGGTTCAATCAGATATGTATGCAACTATACGGAGTGGACAAAAATGTACCATTGTCCAATAAGTTTTGTATGTCCGGTAACTTTAGACTCAATCAACCGCCAATATTTGTAAAGCCTGCGTGTGGTGAAAAAATCAAGATGGCTCCGACACAAAACATGATCTTCAACTGGAATGCGATGCATCTAGGTAGTGCCAATTCGCCAGGTGCAGTAGAATATGAATACGAATTGGTACAGCTCCCACAAGGTACTTTTAATGCCAATGATGCCTTTGACAGTGGGCTGAAAGTATATAAGACCAAATCT